>DASVTG010000300.1:0-3556 GCA_036387695.1 Hymenobacter sp.
CAGAGCAGCGGTTGGCAGCACGAGCACGAGGCACCGCCAACGAGCCAATGGCCTACGTGCCTTTGCGCCTGCACGTGGTGCGCCAAGCCAACGGCAGTGGCGGCGCCAACGAACAGGAAATATTCCGGGCCATCGCGGGCGCCAACGAGCTTTTTGCCGCCGCCAACCTGCAGTTTTACGTGTGCGGCGACGTGCAGCACCTCGATAACGCGGCGTGGTACGACGTGGCGTCGGGCGCTACCGAAAATGCCATGTGCGGGCCCAACGACGACCCCAACGCCATCAACGTTTACTACGCCCACTCGGTGAGCACCGGGGGCAATGTGGTGTGCGGCTACTCGTACATCTCCGGCAACCGGGCCCTGCTGGCCTGCACCGACGCGCACACCCTTGCCCACGAGCTGGGCCACGCCTTTGGCCTGGCGCACCCGCACCAAAACAGCAACAGCCCCGTGGTGGCCGAGCGGGAGTTGGTGCGCCGCACCAATTGCACCGCCACGGGCGACCAAATCTGCGACACGCCGGCCGACCCCTACGACCGCCCCGGCGCCACCCAAACCAACTGCGCGTACACCGGCACCATCACCGATGCCAACGGGGACTCGTTTGCGCCCCTGATGGTGAACACCATGAACTACTGGCAGTGCGGCGGCAACGCTTTCACGCCGGGCCAAGCCGCGCGCATAGCCGCCACCCGCCTGACCGCGCACGCCGCCCGCACCTGCGCCCTGCCGGCCCCGGTGGCTCCCGCGCAGCTCTCGGCCGCCGTGGTGCCGTATGGCGATGGCATTGCCCTGCACTGGGCCGACAACGCCACCACTGAGCTGGGGTACTTTGTGGAACGGGCCGACGGGCCAAGCGGCCCTTTCAGGACCATCGCCGCCGTGCCCGCCAACACCACCGACTACACCGACGCCACGCCGCCCTCCGCGGGCCTGGCGCGCTACCGCGTGAAACCCATCAACGCGGCGGCTTCCTTCAGCAACGAGGCCCGCGAAACCGCCGACGTCACTTATTGCGCCCCTTCCTTCAGCGGCCTCAATTGCGGCGCGACGGGACTTCCCATTTACCTCGACGACGTGCAGGTGCTGCAGGGCAACTCGCCCGTCCTGAGCAACCTGGTTTCCGGCTGCGGCACCTACTCTTCTTTTATCAACACCCCGGCCGTGATTCACCCCGCCGCCACCTACACCCTCAAGGCACGCGTCCCCACCCTGCCCGACGGCTCGTACTACACCCAGCTTATCTACGCCTGGGCCGATTTCAACCACAACGGCAGCTTCGCCGACCCCGGCGAGCAACTCTGCCAAAGCCTCACCTCTTACAACCTGCTGACGGCTTCTTTCACCGTGCCGCCCACGGCCCATAACGGCTGGACCCGGCTGCGGGTGCGCTCCCAAAGCAACTTTTACCCGGCCCTGCCCGATGCCTGTGCCCCCGGCGTGTACGGCGAAACCGAGGACTACACCCTGCTCATCTCGGGAGAAGCGGCTGTTGCGGCGGCGGGCGCTGCCGGCGGCCTTCGATTCACGCTGTTTCCCAACCCGGCCTCGACCAACGCGCCCGCAGCGGTGCTCCTAACGGGAAGCACCTCGCCGGCCCCGGCACAATGCAGCGTCCTCAACATGCTGGGCCAGTTGGTGGCCCCGGCCATGCGGCTGCGCCCCGATGTGCGCACCGAACTGCCCGTAAAGGGTTTGGCTGCCGGCGTATACGTGGTGCGGCTGCACACGCAGGAAGGCGATAGCCAGCAGCGGCTGGTGCTGTACTAACGCTACGTAAGCCCTCAACCCATCCAAAGCACTCTACCTCGCCGAGCGCATCGTTGCACCGGGGCCGGGGGCAAGGCGCTGCGCGCAAAATAAAGCCCCGCCCGTGTCCTAGCACGACGGGGCCTTTTTGTGCCACTAGGCTTGGGTGGTTTCAGAAAAACGGTCTTTCACGCTTTTGCGGCGGGCCCGCTGGTGGAACGGCTGTTCGACCCAACGGTGATACAAGGCCGCGAAGCCCAGCGAGGCGGCCACGCCCAGCCCCACCACGGCGGCCCGTTGCCCGTCGGAAGCGAGCGGCCAGAAGCGCGCCGCCCCGTAGCAGACGACGGCGCCCACCACGGTGTGGGTCAGGTACACCGAGTAGGAAATGCGCCCCAGGAACCGGCTCACCGGATGGTCGACCCGCAGAAACGCAATGGCCAGCGCCGTGGCGGCTCCGGTGCTGGCCTTCCACGGACCCAGGCCGAGCCAGGCCAGGCCAAAGAACAGCAGTAGCGCGGCCAGGTAGGCCGGCCGCTGGAGCCGGCCCTTGTAGAACAAGAGCGTGGCGCCGCCCATGGCAAAGAGGGCGCTGTAGTGAAAGTAGTTCTGCACGTTTGCCGTGGGCAGCAGGCCCACGGCCACCAGGGCCACGTGCGCCGCGAGGAAGAGCCAGAACCGGCCCACGCCGAACAGCAACGGAAAGAGCAGGCCCACCACGAGGTAGAATTCAAATTCCACGGTCAACGTCCAGAAAACCGGGTTAATCCAGGAAGCCGACGTGAAGGGCACCACAAACAAAGCGTTGCTGGCGAGCTGCCGAGCGGTAACGGCACCCACCAGGTGCACGCCGTGATGCACGAGCAGGTCGGCCGCGGCCCAGTGCAGCAGCACCAGGAGCAGCGAGCCATAGGCCGGGGGCACCAGGCGCACCGCTCGCCGGCGCAGGTAGCCAACAATGGCGGCGGGGGTGTGGCCGCTCTCCCACAAACTCAAGGGGATGACAAACCCCGAGATAACAAAGAAGGCATGAACGCCGAGGTAGCCCTGCCCAAACCACGAGTTCAACGCCGGGAAGTGCGCCCGGCTCATTTCGCCGGAGGGCAGGCTGAAATGATACAGCACGACGGCCAGCGCCGCCGCCCCGCGCAACGCGTCGAGCATGCCGAGGTGTGCCCGCTGCTTCATGCTATTTTTTCTCCCAGGCCTCGTTGAACTCCTGCTTGCTGAAATACATGTATAGCCTGGACACCGGGTTGATGACCACCATCTCCGCTTTGGGCTGCTCGTCGGTGGGCTCGGTGCTCGCCACCTCGATTTCGTAGGAATGGCTGCGGCGGAAGCCGGCAAAGCCGTCCATGCCGCGAAACGAATATTTCTTTTTGGTGAAGTCCATGGCGCAAAAAGCCGAGTGTTTTACCGGTGTTTTACCCGGATTAATAAAAAGGTTGTGGCCTAAGTTAGTGTGAGGTTGTAATTATCGATGACAATTTTAATTCGGGCGGTGTGCATGGCCAACGATTTGCTGAAGGAACAGGACTTGCGCACCCGCACGCCGCAGCGCTGGCGCAGGGAGTAGTTGAGGGCTTCGACGATGTTGGTTTGGCCTTCGCCCTTGGGGCAGGGCCGGTGCGGTCCGGGGGCAGCGCCTAGGCGTAAGCCGGAAACAGGTTCGTGAAGGACCAGCCGTGGCGGCGGTAGCGCCTAGGCAAGGCCTGCCACCAGCGCCGGGCCGTCGCCGCGTCGCGCCGACCCAGCACCCAGGCGACCACGCGCCGGCTGGCGCGCTCGACGGCCAGGCACAG
>DASVTG010000301.1:0-4000 GCA_036387695.1 Hymenobacter sp.
CACTACCCAGAAAATTGTGGGCGGCGCCCTGCTGGCAGCCGGCATTGGCTACCTGGCCACGCGCAAAGGCAAGTCCGCCGACAAGTCTTCAAAGTCAGAATACGGCTACAGCGGCAAAAGCGGCAGTGGCAGCGGCTACGGCCGCCGCAACTACGGCTACCAGGCCCCTGACGCCACCAACAGCCGCCGCGTGAGCGCCGGCAGCGGCCGCACCGACAGCGGCTCGGCTTACGGCAACAGCAATAGCGCCAACAGCGGCAGCGGCTATGGCAGCTACGCCAGCGGCAGCACCTACGGCGGCGGTTCGGGCGTAGGCACCAGCCACAGCGCCGACAAGGGCAGCAGCTTTGGCGCCTCGTCTTCGAAAAGCGGCGACTCCGGCAGCCGCACTTCCGAGAGCAGCTACCGCGCTGGCAACGCCGGCAAAAGCGAAGACTTTCGCAGCATCGAATAAGCAATAGGCCAAACCCTATTGCAAAAAAGCCCCGCTTCGAGACGAAGCGGGGCTTTTTTATGGTTAGTGGTCAGCCGGTTATGGATGAACGAGCGGCTTCTGTATTGACCATTCATCATTCACCACTACTCATTATTCTAGATGTTCATGGCCGACTCGCGGCGGCGCATCTTGCCGGCCGGGATGCCGAACATCATCTTGAAGCGGCGGCAGAAGTAAGCAGTGTCTTTGTAGCCCACTTCTTTGCCGATGTCGCGGATGCTTTTCTTGGTGGTGCGCAGCAGGAACACCGCCCGCTCCATGCGCTGGTATTCAATGTAGTCCTGCGGGTTGATGTTGGTCAGCATCTTGAAGTACTGGCCCACGTAGTCTTCGCTCACATTGGCCACGCCGCTGAGCACTTTGTTGCTGAGGTCGCCGCCCAGGTTCTCCTTGATGTAGTTGAACAGGTCGATGAGGCGCGGGTCCTTGAAGTAGGTGCTGTTGGTGGCCAGCTGCTCCACAAACATGTTGTTGCGCAGCACGTAGCGCACCACTTCCACCACGATGTTCTCGGTGTAGATGTTGATGAGGCGTTCGCGGCCGGGCAGGTCCTGCATGCTCTCTTCTACCACCTTGATCACCAGGTTGGCCAGCTTCTGCTGCCCGCTAATGAGGAAGGCCGGCACGTCGAGCGAGGCGAAGAAGTTCACCGAGTCGAACACCTTGGCTTCAAAGCTCACGAAGCTGTGGCTTTCGTCGGCTTCGCCAATCAGGTCGAGGCTGTCGTTGGAGTGGAAAAACTTGTCTTTGTTGGTAATAAGGTCATCGTTGCTGATGACGCGGTTTTTGGTGTCCTCGCCGTAGCTGACGCGGGTGGGCCGGCCGCCGGGGATGAAGAGCATTTCGCCCTCTTCCACCACCATCTCCTCTTCGCCGAAAGTGAGGCGGCCTTTATGCAATAAAATGAGGTTATTGCCCACATCATAAGAATTGCGCACGGTGAAAGGTTGGTGCAACACCAAGTTCTTCGCTTTGATGTATCGCACGCCCAACGACTCAATAACTTTATTGTAATCTTCCATAAATCTAGCTTGCCAATGTGGCCTTTGAGAGAAGCGGAGTATACGCCTGGGTGGCTACCGCAATGCAATATAACACCTTGAAATTCACAAAAACTAAAAACCCAGCCAAATGGTGGCTGGGTTTTGTGCAATGAATCTGAATTTTAGGCAATTCCGGCTTATTTGAGGATTTCCCGCGAAATCACAATTTTTTGAATTTCGGAAGTTCCCTCATAAATCTGCGTAATCTTGGCGTCGCGCATGAAGCGCTCGACGTGGTATTCTTTCACAAAGCCGTAGCCGCCATGAATCTGCACCGCCTCCACGGCGCTGTCCATGGCCACCTTCGAAGCGAAGAGCTTGGCCATGGCGCCGGACTTGGCGTAATCGACGCCGTTGTCCTTATCGGCGGCGGCTTGCAGGCACAACAGGCGAGCGGCGTCCACGTTGGTGGCCATGTCGGCCAGCTTGAACTGAATGGCCTGGTGCTTGGCGATTTCGACCCCGAAAGCCTTGCGCTCCTTGGCGTATTTCAGGCTGAGCTCCAGCGAGCCGGAGGCAATGCCCAACGCTTGCGCCGCAATGCCGATGCGGCCGCCGGCGAGCACCTGCATGGCGAACTTGAAGCCGAAGCCGTCCTCGCCGATGCGGTTTTCCTTGGGCACCTTCACGTCGGTGAACATGAGCGAGCAGGTGTCGGAGCCGCGGATGCCCAATTTGTTCTCTTTGGGGCCCTGAATGAAGCCGGGCATGTCCTTGTCGACAATCAGCACGTTGATGCCGCGCGACTTCAACTCGGGGTGAGTTTGGGCGATGACGAGGTACACCGACGCGGTGGTGCCGTTGGTAATCCAGTTCTTGGTGCCGTTCAGCAGGTAGTGGTCGCCTTTGTCCTCGGCGGTGGTACGCTGGCTGGTGGCGTCGGAGCCGGCTTCGGGCTCCGAGAGGGCGAAGGCGCCGATGATTTCGCCCGAGCACAGGCGGGGCAGGTACTTCTGCTTCTGCTCTTCGGTGCCGTACTTCTCCAAGCCCCAACACACCAGCGAGTTGTTCACGGACATGATGACCGAGCACGAGGCATCGACTTTGCTGAGTTCTTCCATGGCCAGCACGTAGCTCACGGTGTCGAGGCCGCTGCCGCCGTAGTCGGGGCTCACCATCATGCCCATGAAGCCCAGCTCGCCCATCTTCTTCACTTGCTCGGCGGGGAATTTCTGGTGCTCGTCGCGCTCGATGACGCCGGCCCACAACTCGCTCTGGGCGAAGTCCCGGGCAGCGTCGCGCACGGCTAGTTGCTCTTCGGTGAGCTGGTAAATGTTAGGGAAAGTGGCGGTTTGCATGAGCGGGGTGGGAAAGTTGAACGATGAGACAAAAGTACGCCGCGGCGCGGGGCCGGCAAGGTGCGCCGTATGGGCACCAATACGAGTCACAACAACTTGAAGGGCGAATTCCTTTCCTCAGAACCGCCTAATATTATGGCTTCGGCCAGTACCCCGCCCGCGCGTCATTGCCGGAGCTGCTTTGGCCGCCTTCACCACTTCGTTTTTCATGCACCTTCGTCTCCTTGGCCGCTGCGCGCTGGCCGTGGTGTTTGCGCTGGCGGGCGTCTGGCATTTTGTGCACCCGGCCACGTACCTGGCCATTATGCCGCCGTGGCTGCCCCAGCCGTTGGCGCTGGTGTACGTGAGCGGCGTATTTGAAATTCTGGGTGGGCTGGGGCTATTGCCGCGGCGCACCCGGCGCCTCGCCGGCTGGGGCCTGCTGGCGCTGCTGGTGGCCGTGTTTCCGGCCAACGTGCACATGGCCCTGATTCACGAAGAGCTGGGCATTCCCGGCTGGGTGGCGTGGGGCCGCCTGCCGTTGCAGCTGCCCCTGCTGGGGTGGGTGTGGCGGGTGAGCGGCCAACGTTGAAGCGCGACTATATTGGGGCTCATTGTTTTTTCTACCCCCTACACTTCCCATGCATTCTGCGCATCTAGCGGCAGTGGTGTACTACGATGCGCAAAGGCGCATATCGTTGAAGGAACGCTACGAAGCGCATCGCCTTGTCCGCCTCGAGCTTTTCGAATACAACTTACCCGTCATCAATTTGCCCTCGTCCAGTTGGCTGTTCCTACGCGGCGACTACGTGCGCCATTTAGCCACGCCGGGTTCACTGACTTTTCGAAATACTGGACGGGAAAGCTACTTTTTCAAGCCGCGGCCTTCCGAGGAATAACAAGTTCTTTGGAAACTACTCCCAGCGCACGTCCAGCAGGCGGAGCTGCACACTGCGCTGGCCGCGGTACTCGTTCAGTTCCACCGTATAGCAGGCGCTGAAAGGCTTGCCTTGCTCAATCTCAGGCAGGTACTCGGCGAGGCCAAAACCGATGGCGTCCACGGCGGGGCCGGTGGAATCGGCGGAGGCCAGGCGGAGCTTGAGGTGGCCCTGGCCCACCACGCGGGCGCTGTGCGGCACGGCCACCAGCCGCTGCGAGGCAAACACGGGGTTGGGGTTGCCGGG
>DASVTG010000302.1:0-6679 GCA_036387695.1 Hymenobacter sp.
CGCGCTACTTCGCTCAACATTTTCCAACGGTCCGTTGGAACGACAATATGCTCGACGTTCTCATCATCGGTGCCGGCCCCGTGGGCCTGGCCTGCGCCCTCGAAACCCAGCGCCGCGGCCTGCGCACCGCCGTGGTGGAAAAGGGAGCCCTGGTCAATTCCATCATCGGCTACCCCACCAACATGGAGTTTTTCTCCACGCCCGAGCTGCTCGAAATCGGCGGCTATCCCTTTCCTACCAGCCACTACAAACCTCTCCGCGAAGACGCCCTGGACTATTACCAGCGTGTGGCCCGCGACGAGAAACTGACCCTGCGCCTCTACGAGAAAGTGGTGAAACTGGAAGGCGAGCAAGGCAACTTCACCGTTACCACCGACAAGGGCGAAATTCAAACCCGCAACGTCGTCGTGGCCACCGGTTTCTACGACCTGCCCGTCATGCTCAACGTGCCCGGCGAGGGCCTGCCCCACGTGAGCCACTACTATAAGGAGCCTTACCAGCACGTGTCGCAAAACGTGGTGGTCATCGGGGCCAAAAACTCCTCCGCAAAAGCCGCCCTACAACTTACCCGCGCCGGCGCTAAAGTCACGCTCATCGTGCGCGGCCCCGAAATCAGCAGCTCCGTGAAGTATTGGATTCGCCCCGACCTCATCAACCGCATTGCCGAGGGCCGCATCACGGCGTACTTCAACACCTGCGTCACGGCCATCCAGCCCGAAGCGGTGGAGGTGCTCACGCCCGAAGGCCCGCTCAGCATCCCCACCAATTTCGTGTACGCCCTCACCGGCTACGTGCCCGACGAGTCCCTGCTCGGCCGCCTCGGCGTGGAGCCCGACCCCGCCGACGAAGCCCGCGCCCCGATCTTCGACCCCGCCACCCACGAAACCACCCGGCCCGGCTTGTTCGTGGCCGGCACCGTGTGCGGCGGCCGCGCCACCAGCCGCTGGTACATCGAGAACGGCCGCCACCATGCTCAGCTTATTGCGCAGCACTTGGCCGAAACTTTGGTCATAACAAGTGGCTAATTGGCGTTGCAGCAAGCATAACTCGCTAGCCTAATGAAGAAATCTTTTACAGAGGAAAACACCGGTTGAGGCTGGCACAAAAAAGGGCTGCTCTGTTTGAGCAGCCCTTTTAATTTAGGAGTGGCTGGTTATTGCCTATTGCGCTGTATAGATTAATTCAGCAACTTGGCCGCTTCCTTGGTAGTTGGGGTCGCGCAGGACCAATGAAGTGCTGGACAGCGTTGCGATTTCGCCTTCCTGCGAGTCTCCAAACGAGTCCGTTATTTTGAGCCTGGTCTCGTTAGTTGTGAAATCCCAGCTGCCGGTTTGCGTCTGCGGGTCGGTTGGGTCACATTTGGTAGCCCCTTCGTCAATGGTAAGAGCCTTGTTTAAGTTGAACTTATACAGGTTGTCTTTAAGACAGTTGTCAAAGAGACCGGAGTTGTAGATGGGTGTCCCAGCCAGTTTGACGTCTGTCAAACGCCAGTTTTTAGCGGTCAATAGTTCGCTTTTTGTGGGGGCGGGCGCATCTTCGCTATCTTTTTTGCAGCTGGCCGTGACGGCGGCCATCGCCACTATCAGGGCGTAGGTAGAAAGATTTTTCATGAATGGAAAAGTAAAAAATACAGAAGCTTCATGCTTTTGTTCGGACAAAGCTAAACACGGACAGTTTAATGAAATTATGCTTAAACATGATGTCTGAAGTAAAAAAGGCGCTTCTCCTAATGGAGAAGCGCCTTTTTTACTTCAGACATCATGAACTACTACGGGAATTTAACGCCGCGGTACGCGGAAGGGTCTAAGCCAGGTACTTGCGCCCCATAAGTGGCATTAATCGCCTTAATCATCTCATTGGCTATCACGGCGTAACCGCGCGGAGTTGGGTGCACCCCGTCAAGTGAGAATAGGTTGCCAGCTAGGTAGGCAGTTGTGTTACTCACGCCGTTTATTACAAGGCCGGTACGGGCCACGCCGTTGAAGTAAGAGTTGGCATCAAACACAGCCAAGCCCTTGCGGGCAGCGGCGTCTAAGATGACGCGATTGAGCGCTACCGTAGCAGCGTTCACACTGGCCACTTCGCTGGCGTCGAGCACCGCCGAGTTGGGCAAGGCGTTGGAAGCCTGCGCGAGCGCATTCGCCGTGCCGGCCGGCGCTCCCGGAATGACTAGGCCCACGCCGCCGGGGAAGGGGCTGGTGGTAGAGGGCGCGTTGAGCAGGGCGCGGGATTTGAGCAGAATCAAGTCGGCAGCGGTGGCCTCGCGCACCGCACCCGCACCCGTGGCGCTGGTGCGAATGTAAAGCCCGAAGCGGGCGTTGGCAGGCAGGCCAGGCAAGCCCAGAGCAGCTGCCAGGGCGGTGCTTTGCGCCGGCGTGATGGCCGTGTTTTGTACTTGCGCGATAACGGCCGCCGTGGGTACGGTCACGAACTGGGGCAGCGCCGTTACGTTCGGAATAGTGGCTACTAGGCCTTTGGCGCCGGTAGCGGTGAGCGCATCCACCACGGCGTTGTATTTGGTGGTGAACTCAGCTACCGGGGTCAGCACGTCGTCCACGCCACCGCCGGTGGCAAAGGCCAGCACGTCGTTGTTGCCGAGCCAGTTGGTGAAGAAGGTGGGCTTCACCGCCGTTACCTGCGCCCCCACGTATTGCAGATAATTTGCTGCACCGGCCGCGCCACTGGGCAGCAGCCGCTCGAAGTACGGGTTGAAGTCCACCGGGTTGTTCAGGCCGTAGCCGTTGGTGGTTACGTCGGCCACTTTGATGCCGGGCACTCCCAGGTTTTGGTTGGTTGGGCCGGTGTACTTGGCCAGCAGGGTGCGGCTCGCCGTGAGGCTCCCGGGCACGTTGGCCGTGTTGGTGCCCTCAAACCCAATAATTGGGCTTTCGGGTGTGGTAAAGCCCGTGAGCTTGAGGAAGCCGGAGCCGTTGGCTTGGTTGGCGTTAAAAAGCGGCTGCACGAAGTCGCCGCCGCCCACCACCTTAAACTGGCCGGCCAGCAGGTTGGGGTACGAGTTGAGCTGTCCTTCGAGCGAGAGGCCGCCCACGCTGTTGGGTCCCCCGTCGCCAAAGCCCGCCGTGAGCGAGTTGCCTACGGCGACGTAGCGGCTGAAATCCGCCTGCCCGGCGCTGGACTTGGGGCTGTCGTCCAAGTCGGGCTGGCAGCCGCCAAGCGTCAGGCCCAGAACCGCCAGGAATGGCGCGGAACGTTTGAAAAGGATGTTCATACAAACGAAATACTAGCGGGGTGGGAATTAAAAGTTGTAGCGCAGCCCGACGCCGGGGATGCTGATGTTGGTGCGGTAGGTGCCCGCCACGCGGTCGGTGGTGCCGTTGTCGAGCAGGTCGGCTTCGGTTTGCGTGCGCTTCAGGATGGCCTGGAACATGAAGGAAGCGTCCACGCCAAAGTTCTCGGTGATGTTGTAGCCCACGCCCGCCGTGGCGATGATGCGGTTGTTGTCCGGGGTTTCGGGCGTCACGTAGCCGTCTTTCACCGGCGTCATGTCGTAGGCCGTGCCCAGGCGCAGGGCCAGCTTGTCGTTCACCTTGTACTGGCCGCCGAGGCGGAAGGTCAGCGCGTCTTGGTACGAGCGTTTCGACTCCGAGAAGGTGCCCGTGCCCACTTGAGCCGGGGCGCCGTCCTTGGTAAAGTCAAACCGCAGGGCGCGGTACTTGCTCCATTCGGTGAAGTTCACGTCGAAGCCCACGGTTAGTTTCTCATTCGGCGTGATGCCGATGCCCAGGTTCACCGTGGCCGGCAGCGGCAGGGTGGCGTCGAACTTGTTGCCCACAAAGCGCGACTGCAGGGCGGCGATGGGGTTTTGCACCGTCACGTCGCCGCCTTCCACTTTCGCGTCAATCTTGGAGCGGTAGCTGACGCCCACGCTGAGCTTGTCCGAAGGCTTGAAGAAGATGCCCGCGTTCACGCCAAAACCGGGTTTGGTTTTGCCGTCCAACTCAATTCGTCCTTCGGCCGAGGGCAGCGAGATGGCGCGCTGCAGGTTCACCGAGCCCGAGGCCAGTATCATCAGGCCCGCGCCCACGCTCAGCTGGTCCGTGATGGCGTAGCTCACCGTGGGCTGCACGTAAATGGCGCGCAGCGTGATTTCCGACAAGGCAAAGCGGCCTTCCCAGCCGTCCTCATACTTCAGGGTAGAACCGTAGGGCGTGTACACCGACACCCCGGCGCGGAATTTGCCGTCTTTGGGCCCGAAGCTGGCGTACACGTTGAACGGGGTCACGGTCGTGTTCTCCAACTCGCGCTGCGGCCCGCCGCTTGCGGGGCGAAAAGCCAAACGGGCAAACGTGGCGCTCACGCCCACCTGCACGCCGTTCTGGCGCAACATGGCCATGGCGCCGGGGTTCAGGAACTGAGCGGCCTGTTCCATGGAGAGGCCCACGCCTACTCCGCCCATGCCAATGCTTTGCTGGCTGGGCAGGTACACCTGGAATCCGCCCGCGGTGGCGCTCGATGCGCCCGCCAGGACTGCTCCGCCCGCAAGGAGTAGTATCTTTACCGTCATATCAAAAGAAGAAAATAGAGGTGGGTGAGAATGTAGGGTCTAAAAGTAGCGGAAAAATTCAAGTGAATTGTTAGGCAAGCCGAATATTTTGGGCGTTACAATCGTTTGGGACGGCATCCGTCCGCCCTGCGGCAAGCCCGTACCTTTGTGCTCATGATTCTTCGCGCCGACCACCTCGTCAAAAAATACAAAGCCCGCACCGTCGTCAACGACATGTCGGTCACCGTCGAGCAAGGCGAAATCGTGGGGCTGCTCGGGCCCAACGGCGCGGGCAAAACCACCTGCTTCTACATGATGGTGGGCATGGTGAAGCCCAACTCCGGCCGCATCTACCTCGACACTACCGAGATAACCACCATGCCCATCTACCAGCGGGCGCGGTTGGGCGTGGGCTACCTGGCCCAGGAGGCCAGCGTGTTTCGCGACCTGAGCGTGGAGGAAAACATCATGGCCGTGCTCGAAATGACGAGCATGAAAAAGGAGGCCCGCCACGCCAAGGTGGAAGAGCTGCTTGACGAGTTCAGCCTGACCCACGTGCGCAAAAACCTGGGCAAGGTCCTGAGCGGCGGCGAGCGCCGCCGCACCGAAATCGCCCGGGCCTTGGCCGTTGACCCGAAGTTTGTGCTCCTCGACGAGCCTTTCGCGGGCGTCGACCCCATCGCCACCGAAGAAATTCAGGGCATCGTGTCCAAGCTCAAGCACCGCAACATCGGCGTGCTCATCACCGACCACGACGTGAACGCCACGCTCAACATCGTGGACCGCGCCTACCTGCTTTTTGAAGGAAAGCTGCTCAAAGCGGGCACGGCCGAGGAACTGGCCGGCGACGAAACCGTGCGCCGGGTGTATTTGGGGAAAAATTTCGAGCTCAAGCGGACCGTTTGAGCGTAAGGCTTTGGGAGCCGGGAAATGACGGGGTAATCCTGCGCGGAGGCGCTACCTGGCAAGGCCATTGGGCTGCGGTTCTCGGGATGCTTCTTTATTTCATCCCGTTCTTTCGCCTTATCCCACCCGCACTTCATGCTCGACCAGGTACTCGCCGCAGCCGTTCAGTGGGGCAGCATGCCCCGGTTGGCCCGCATTCGCCAGCAACCGCTGGAGGTGCAGGCGCGGCTGCTGCGCCACTTACTGGCGCGGGCGCGGGCCACCGAATGGGGTCGGTGCTACGGTTTCAAAGAGGGACTCAGCGGGGCGGAGTTTGGCCGCCGCGTTCCCGTGAGCACTTACGAGCAGCTGTACCCCGAGATTGAGAAGGTCCTGCGCGGGGTGCCCGACGTGCTGTGGCCCGGCCGGCCGCGCTGGTTTGCCAAAAGCAGCGGCACCACCAACGCCCGCAGCAAGTACTTGCCCGTGACGGCCGAAGCGCTGGAGCAGTGCCACTACCGCGCCGGGCGCGACATGCTGGCCCTGGCTACCCGCTTTTATCCGCAGGAGCATCTAATAGCCGGCAAAACCTTGTCGCTGGGCGGCACTCACGCTATCAACCCCTTCCGGCCCCAGGAGCCGGCGTCGCGGGCCGGCGACGTGTCGGCCGTCATCATGCAGCAGCTGCCGTGGTGGGCCGAACAGATGCGCACCCCGCCGCTCCAACTGGCGCTGCTCGACGAATGGGAAGAAAAAATTGAGCGCATCGCGGCCCACGTGCTCACCCAAGACGTGCGCACCCTGGCCGGCGTGCCCACTTGGATGATAGTGCTGCTACGGCGCGTGGT
The DNA here is from genome assembly GCA_036387695.1 of Hymenobacter sp. Classification (GTDB taxonomy): domain Bacteria; phylum Bacteroidota; class Bacteroidia; order Cytophagales; family Hymenobacteraceae; genus Hymenobacter. The sequence continues at coordinate 6,238 of DASVTG010000302.1, forward strand.
GGCCCTGGCCGGGGCCGACAACATCACGCAGGTGTGGCCGCGCCTGCGCTTGTTCCTGCACGGCGCCGTGGCGTTTGGTCCCTATCGCGAGCTGTTTCGCCAGCTGATTCCGGACGCGCGGATGCGCTACCTCGAAGTGTACAACGCTTCCGAAGGGTACTTTGCCTTGCAAGACCAGCCCGAAAGTGAGGACCTGCTGCTGCTGCTCGACCACGGCATTTACTATGAGTTCCTGCCCGCTGACCAGTGGAACGCCCCCAACCCGCGCCCCGTGCCGCTGGGCGACGTGGAATTGCATCGACCCTACGCCTTGGTCATCAGCACCAACGCCGGGCTGTGGCGCTACCTCGTGGGCGATACCGTTCGGTTCACTTCGCTGGCCCCGTACCGGGTGCGCATCACGGGCCGCACCAAGCACTTTCTCAACGCTTTCGGCGAAGAG
>DASVTG010000303.1:0-2071 GCA_036387695.1 Hymenobacter sp.
CCCACCACCTGCCCGCCGCGCACGGTCCAGAGGTAGGAGCCGAACGGCGTGCCCGCCACGCGGTACGTGCCCGCGCTGCGCGGGCACACCAGGGAGTCGCCCTGCAGCCGCGCCGCAAACGGCAGCCGCGTTATGGTGACGCGAAACACGGCCGCCACGCTCTTGCTGCCGCACACCTCGTCGGCCACGCTCACCACCACGTCGTAGGGCGCGGTGCGGGCCTGGCCGCAGCCGGCCCGCAGCCGGAAAGCGCCCGTGGCGGTGCCCAGGCCCCGCACGCGCACGCTGCCCACGCCGGCGCTGATGCCGGCGCCAGTTTGCCCGTTCACGGTGGCGTCGGTGGGGCCGGCGCCGTCAAGTAGCACGCTGCTGACGGTCATGGTCATGGGGTGGGCGTCAGGGTCGGTGGCCGTGATGTCCAAGGCCAGGGTTTTGCCCTCTTCCACTTGGGCGTCGCGCTGGTTTAAGCTGGCGGCGGCAAAAACCGGGGCGCGGTTGGGGCCGCCGGGGCAGGCGCGCACCACTATCTGAATGTCGCGCCGCAGCGTGCCCAGCAGCACCTCGCGCCCGTCGACGTAGCGAAACTCCTGCACATCGACGGCCAGCAGAAAAGTGCCCTGGCTGCGGCTCAGGTAGCGCGCCAGGCCGGTTTGGGCGTCCACGGCGGCATAGCCCCCCCTGCCAAACGGTTGGGCGGCGCTGTACCCCGTTTCGTAGCTCACCGGAAAGTTCACGCCGGGCCCGTCGGGAGTAGCCAGACGGTAGCTGAGCCGGTCGCCGTCGTTGTCGTAGGCGTTGTTGAGCACGAAACTGGTATCGCCCAGGCACACGAACACCAGCGCGCGGTCGGAGAAAGCCGGCGAGGAGTTGCGCAGCGTGCCCGGCGTCAGGTCCACCGACAAGGTCATGCTTTCCGACAGGGCATCGCTCAGGTTCGTGATGCCTTCGTTGCGGGCTCGGTTGGTCAGAACGGCCTTGTAGCCTTCGGGCACGGCCGGCAAGCTCACGATGGCGGTGTAAATGGCCAGCGTGACGCGCGGCACCGCCTGCGTGCACCCGGGCAAGCCGGCGGGCGTAATCTCCGAAAAGCTGCGCCGGGGCATGTTTAGCGTCAGCAAGCGGGTGGCGTTGGCCCCTTTCGAGTTGATGACCAGCGGAAGAGTGGGGTTGCCGTCGGGCGCCGTGGAGCCCTGCTCTTTGTTGAAATACACCAGCGCCGTAATCTCGTAGCGGTACGGGTTGGCGGCGCCGCCTCCGGCGTCGAGAAATTTATACGTCAGTTCGCCGCCCACCAGGTGAGTGGCGGCCGCGGGCAGCAGCCCCAGGCAAAGCCACAGCAGCAGCAAAGAGCCAGCGCGCAGTAAAAGTGTTCGCATGTGGAAAGATGAAGGAGCAGGGCATTCAAGATAAGAATTATCTTGGGGAAGTACCACCGAATCCAAACACAACAGGCAACTCACGCTTCCTGAAAAGCACTTACCTTACACGGCATGCAGACTTCCCTTCCGGCGTTGGTAATCACGGGCGTATCGAGCGGCCTGGGGCTGGCCACGGCCCGCGCCTTTCTCCACCGCGGCTACCGCGTGTTTGGCAGCGTGCGCACCCCAGCCGATGCCGCGCGCCTCCGCGCCGAACTGGGCGAAGCCTTCGTGCCCCTGCTCTTCGACGTGACCGATGTGCCCGCCATTGCCCAAGCGGCCGCCGAGGTAGAGCGCCAATTGGGTGGCGAGCCGTTGCGCGGGCTGATTAACAACGCCGGCATTGCCCTGGGCGGCCCGCTGCAGCACCAACCCATGGAGGAAGTGCGCCGGCATTTTGAGGTAAACGTGCTGGGGCTGGTGCAAGCCACGCAGGCGTTTCTGCCCTTGCTGGGCGCGCGGCCCGGCTTTCGGGGGCGCTCCGGGCGGGTAATCAACATCGGCTCGGTGAGCGGGCAGGTGGCCTCGCCGTTTATGGGCGCTTACGTGGGCACCAAGTTTGCGCTGGAAGGCCTCACGGCCACGTGGCGCCGGGAATTGCAGCTGTTTGGCGTGCCCGTGGTGCTTATTGGCCTGGGCGTCACCAAAACGCC
>DASVTG010000304.1:0-9731 GCA_036387695.1 Hymenobacter sp.
GGCTGATTGGCACCTTGGTTGTCCACGGGGTGCTGTTGCTGCTGTTCATGTTCATGGTGTTCAAAGGGCCCAATCCGCCGCTGGCAGCTATTGGGGGCGACGGAGTGGAATTGAACTACGGCCTCGACGAAGCTGGTTCGGGCGATGTGCAGAGCATGGCCACCGCCAACAACTCGCCCAACCGCGAAGACAGCCGCCCGCCCGTGGCAAACCCCGAACCGCAGCCGCGCCCCGTGGCCGCCGCTACGCCCGACCCCACGCCGCCTTCGCAGGAAAAAATCATCACGAGCGAAGCCGAGGAAAGCGGCGTGTCGGAAACCCCGGTGGAAACCCCGGCGCCGCCCAAAGAAGAAGTGAAACCCGCACCCAAGCCGGCACGGAAAGTAGCCGTAACGTTCTCGCCCAAGGGCAACGAAACCGGCGGTGGCAACGGCGTAAACGGCAGCAGCAACGCCCCAACGGGCAACAACAACGGCGACCGTCCCGGCGCCGTGGGCGACCAAGGTGACCCCGAAGGCTCCCTCGATGCCAAGGCGCTGTACGGCGCTCCCGGCCGCGGAGGCAGCGGCAGCAGCCCCGGCAGCGGCGGCCTGGAAATGAGCGGGTGGGCGCCCGATTCTACCCCCAATGTCAAGGCAGTAGATGATAATTCGGGCGTTATACGCTTCAGGATTAGAATCAACGAAGAAGGCGAGATTCAATCCATAGCTAAAGTGTCAGGCAATGTTTCAGCGGCCCAGGAGAAGCTTTGCCGGGATGCTTTAAATGACATGAGTTTTCGTCGCACTAATTCCGGTTCAGGAGGTGCCACTGGGTTTTATACTTTCAAAATAACGGTTCGTTAACCAGTTTTCTTTTTTTACAAATCCCCGGGGTTCAACTGACCTTGGGGCTTTTTGTTTGACAGAAGGCCGATTGCTGTTTTCTTGTGCATTGAATTGCATCCACTCGCCCGTGACGTATTCCGAAACCCTTGCTTACCTCTACGAACAGCTTCCCATGTTTCAGCGGGTAGGCACGGCGGGTTTCAAAAAGGGGTTGGGAAACACCCTTGTGCTGGCCGAGGCGCTGGGGCACCCCGAGCAGCGGTTTCGTAGTGTGCACGTGGCCGGCACCAACGGCAAGGGGAGTAGCTCGCACATGATTGCGGCGGTGCTGCAGGCGGCTGGCTACAAAGTGGGCCTCTACACTTCGCCGCATTTGCGCGAATTCACCGAGCGCATTCGGGTGAACGGCCAAGAGCTTGACCCCGATTACTTGGTGGAATGGGTGGCCCGCTGGAAGCCCCTGTTTGAGGAAGTCCAACCTTCGTTCTTCGAAATGTGCGTGGCCCTGGCCTTTGCCTATTTCGCCGAGCAGCGGGTTGACGTTGCCGTGGTGGAAGTGGGCCTGGGCGGCCGGTACGACTCCACCAACATCATCACCCCGCTGGTTTCGCTGATTACCAACATCAGCTTCGACCACCAGGCCCTGTTGGGCAACACGCTTCCCGAAATTGCCGGCGAGAAAGCGGGCATAATCAAGCCCGGCGTGCCCGTGGTGGTGAGCCAGACCCAGCCGGAAGTAGCGTCGGTGTTCGAACGCGAGGCGGCGGCCAAGCTCGCCCACTTGGTGTTTGCGGACAAGATTTACCAAGCCTGTTTTGAGGCGGAGGCGACGGCGGAAAGCGGTTTGCGCCCGCTCAAGGTGACGCAGCACGGGCGGCCATATCTGCCCAACGCCGAATTGGGCTTGCCCGGCGACTACCAACAGCACAACCTGCCCGGCGTGCTGGCCACCTTGGATGAGCTTCGCGCCCAGGGTTTTCACATCACCGAGGCTGCGGTGCGCACCGGCCTGCGCCAGGTGACGCAACTCACCGGCCTGCGTGGCCGCTGGAGCATCATCGGGCAGCGGCCGTTGGTGGTCTGCGACACCGGCCACAACGCGGCCGGCCTGCGCCTGGTGGTCAGCCAGCTCCTGCGCATTCCTCACCAACGCCTGCACTTGGTGGTAGGCACCGTGAACGACAAAGACGTGGCCGGCATGCTGGCCTTGTTGCCCAAGGAAGGAACCTACTACTTTTGCGCCGCGAACATTCCGCGCGCCCTGCCTGCGGAAGAACTGGCCCAGCAGGCGACTGCGGCTGGCTTAACGGGAAGTGCGTTTGGCTCGGTGGCGGAGGCGGTGCGGGCGGCCCGGGCCGCGGCAACTCCCAACGACTTGGTCTTCATCGGGGGCAGCACCTTCGTGGTGGCCGAGGTCGAGGAGCTGTACCTGCCAGCGTAAGGCAGGCTTTGTTTACATTTCTATACCCTTCCAATTTGCCTCGCGTTAAACTGCAGCGTTTCACCGACAACGCCGTCCGGCCCGACATCATCGAACCGGGCAAACCCGAATACGAACAGCTCGGCGGGCGCTGGCGCACCGATTTCTTTCAAGCCCCGCACCCGCTAACGCTGGAAGTAGGGTGCGGCAAGGGCGAATACACCGTGGGCCTGGCGCAGCGGCACCCCGACCGCAATTTTCTGGGCCTCGACATCAAAGGCGAGCGAATCTGGCGGGGCAGCACCCGGGCCACGGAACTAGGCCTGACCAACGTGGGCTTCGTGCGGATGCGGGCCGAAGCCCTCGCCGCCCAATTTGGCCCGCATGAGCTGGCGGAAATCTGGATTACGTTTCCGGACCCGCGGCCGCGAGACCGCGACATTAAGCGCCGGCTCACGTCGCCCCGTTTCCTGGCGCTGTATGAACAATTGTTAATTCCGGGCGGACTTCTCCACCTCAAAACCGATAACGCCGGGCTGTTTGAGTATACGTTGGAAACGCTGGCGGCTCGGCCCGGCGCCGTTGTGGAACGGTTCACGCGGGACTTGTATGCTGAAACCAACCCGGAGTTTGCCGAAGCCCAGGCCATTCAAACCAATTTTGAAGGCAAGTACCGCGCGGTGGGAGTGCCCATCAAGTACGTGCAGTTCCGGCTGACTTAGTCAACTTCTAGCGCCTCGAACACGGCTTCGAGCTGGTCGAAGTCGCGTAAGCCGGGCTTGACCTCGTCGCCGGAAGGGAAAAATAGTCCGGCCAAGGGGAGCTGTTGGGCCAGGTCTTGGGCCTGAGCAGGGTTGAGGCCCGGGCCTAACCAAAGGGGCTGGCGCAGGGCCAAAGCCCGCAGGGCGGCCACCAGTTCCGAGGTCAACGCCTCGGGTATTTCCACGACGAGGCCGGCCGCGGCAGTCGTCGAAGCTTCCGAAGCCAGCGCGGTTTGCAGGTCCAAGGCCAAGTAAGCAGGTGGGGCTATTTCTGCCAATTCTTGCGCGGTGCGTTGCCCGTATAGCAGCACGGCGTCCAGGCTGCACTCTGCGGATATGGCGTTGATTTCCGGCGCACTGAGTTGGTGGAATTCACCTATCAGTTCAACGCCGGCCACCCAGCCGGCTAGTTCTTTCACGGTTTTGGTATCGAGGTGCCCTGGCAAGGCCGGGTCGAGGACAAAGGTGAGTTTGTCGGCGCCCATGCCGGCGCAATAGCGAGCGTCGGAAAGGTTGTTGATGCCGCGGATGAGCAGAGGAACGAGGTGAGGCACTGGAAAGTGATTGGCAATGAGCAATGGACAATGAGCCGCCGGCGCGGGGCCACTTAGGCGTTCGGCCGACGAGTGCGACCCGTTGGCCAGGGCCGGCCACAAAAGTAGACGCCTCAGGTTGCCGCGCCGCGCTAGGGGAGCGTGTCCCGCCTGTATCTTCGTGCCCATGAACGCACTTCGCCGCGCGCCGTTGTTGGCCCCTTCTTTTTTGGCCGCTGATTTGGCCAACCTGCAAGCTGAAACCGAACTTCTGGCCACCAGCGCCGCCGACTGGCTGCATTTCGACGTGATGGACGGCCGCTTTGTGCCCAACATCTCCTTTGGCCTGCCGGTGCTCCAAGCCGTGGCCCGCTACGCCAAGCAGCCCCTCGACGTGCATTTGATGATAGAGGAGCCCCAACACTACCTCTCGGCGTTTCGCGATGCCGGGGCCACCAACATCACCGTTCACTACGAAGCCTGCCCGCACTTGCACCGCGTGGTGCAGCAAATCAAGCAATTGGGCTGCCGCGCCGGCGTGGCGCTGAACCCCCACACGCCCGTGTCGCTGCTCGAAGACATTGCCGCCGACCTGGACGTGGTGTTGGTGATGTCGGTCAACCCGGGGTTTGGCGGCCAGGCCTTCATTCCGAATACCTTGAAAAAGGTGGCCATGCTGAAAGAACTGCTGCTCGATACCGGCTCCGATGCGCTGATAGAAATTGACGGAGGCGTGAGCTTGGCCAATGCGGGGCCCTTGGTGGAAGCCGGCGCCGATGTGTTGGTGGCGGGTAACTTTGTGTTCAGTGCGCCCGAGGGCCCGGTGGCTACCTTGGCGGCGCTGCGTGAGCACCTACTGGCTCTGGAAACCAACGGCGCCAACGGTTCCGCCAACGACCGAAAGCAATAGTCGCTGCGCTCCCCCGTTTTAGTCCCGTGACACAAACCAATACCCCGAACACGCCCCAGGCAGCATTCATGAGGAAGAACGTTAGAGGCGGCGTGTGGGCGTTGGCCGCCGCGGGCGGTTTGGGGCTGGGGCTGCTGGCCGTCCCCAGCGCACAGGCGCAAGTTCCGGAAACCATTCCCCCGCAAGCCCCGGCCCAAGGCGTGGTGACCGTGTCGGGCACCTTGCGCGATGCCGACGGCCAGCCCCTCGAACTAGCCGCGGTGGGGGTGGAAGGCCAGCCTGGCGGTGCCAACACCACCAGCGAGGGCACGTTCTCGCTTCAAGTGCGGGTGCCCGCGCCCGGCCAAGCCCTTGTGCTGGTGGTGCGCCGCCTGGGCTACTTGCCGCTGCGGGTGCCGCTGCGCCTGCCCGCCGACGCCGACCGGCCGCTGCAGCTCACCCTGCGGCTGGACACCAAAGCGCTGGGCGGCGTCCGGGTGACGGGGCGCTCCGACCAGGCCGACACCCGGGAGCAAGTCAGCATCACGCACATTGACCCGCGCCAGGCCAAGGAAATTCCCTCGGCGTTTGGCGATTTCAACGCCATTCTCAAAACCCTCCCCGGGGTGATATCCAACAGCGAGCTGAGCAGCACCTACAACGTGCGGGGCGGCAACTACGACGAAAACCTGGTTTACGTCAACGGCTTTGAGATTTACCGCCCCTTTCTCGTTACTTCCGCCCAGCAGGAGGGCCTGAGCTTCATCAACCCCGATTTGGTGAAGCAAGTGGAGTTCAGCAGCGGCGGGTGGCAGCCGAAGTACGGCGACAAACTGGCGTCGGTGCTGAGCGTGGACTATAAGACGCCCGAAAAATTTGCGGCTTCGCTCACGGGCAGTTTGGTGGGCGGCGCGGCCCACGCCGAAGCGCGCTCGGCCAACGGGCGGGTGAGCTACCTGGCCGGGGTGCGCTACAAGAATGCGCAGTACGTGCTCAGTTCTTTGCGGCAGGCGCAGGGAGGCTACAACCCCACGTTTTACGACGCCCAGGCTTTTGTCAACATCGGGCTGGGCAAGGCCGACGACCTGCAGCGCACCACGCTGGGCCTGTTGGGCGTAATCGCGCACAACGACTACCGCTTCTCCCCGGAAACCGGCCAGGCCACGTTTTCGACCGGCAGCAACCAGCTGACCCGCGTGTTCATCGGCTACGCCGGGCGCGAGCGAATGCAGTTCGACACCTACCAAAGCGGGCTCAACCTGAAGCACGACTTCTCGCCCCGCCTGCAAGTGGAGCTGCTGGGTTCGGCGTTGATTTCCCGCGAATTCGAGTTTCGGGACGTGGAGGCCGCTTACACGTTTGCCGAAATCAACCGCGACCCCAACTCGCCTGATTTCAATCAGGCCGTTCGCCAACGCGACATCGGCTCCCAGTTCAAGCATTCCCGCAACTTTCTCACGGCCCAGATTTACACGGCCGAAACCCGCGGCCGCTGGACGCCCCAAGCCAACCACACCGTGCGGTGGGGCGCCAAAATCGGGCGGGAAAAAATCGACGACACCCTGGACGAGTACAGCTTTGCCGATTCCGCCGACTTTGTGCCCGATGCCCGCCGCCTGCGCCTGCGCAGCGAGTTGGGCTTGCGCAGCACCCGGAGCCAAGGCTTTGTGCAGGACACCTGGGCCTGGGATTCGCTGCGCACGCTGACGTACGGGGCCCGGGCGCACTACTGGACCACCAACGGCCAACTGGTCATCAGCCCGCGGGTGCAGTTCTCCCAAATCAGCCGGCTGCACCCCAACCGCTCGTTCAAAGCGGCGGTGGGGGCTTATTACCAACCGCCGTTTTACCGGGAGCTGCGCGACCAGGGCACCATCCAAGACGGGATTCAGCAGGCCTACCTCAACCCCGAATTGCGGGCGCAAAAGTCCTACCACTTCATTGTGGGCAAAGAAATCAGCTTTCAGAAGCACGACCGGCCGTTCCGGTTTTCGGCCGAAGCCTACTACAAGTACCTCACCGACGTGGTGCCGTACGACGTGGACAACGTGCGCCTGCGCTACGCAGCCAAAAACAACGCGCGGGCCTATGCCGCCGGCTTTGATGCTCGGCTCAGCGGCGAATTTGTGAAAGGGGCGGAGTCCTGGTTTAGCCTGGGCGTGCTCAGCACCCGCGAAAACGTGGACGGCGACTCCATCAGCTCTTTCGACGCCGACGGCACGCAAATCAACCGCCGGCCCAAGGGATACATTCGTCGTCCGCAGGACCAGCGCCTGAACGTGGGCGTGTTCTTTCAGGACCACCTGCCCAACAATCCGTCGGTGCGGGGCTACGTGAATTTGGTTTTCGGAACAGGCCTGCCGTTTAGTCCTCCCAACGAGCCCGACCTGCGCGGCATCAGCGCGCTGGCGGTGAATTACCGGCGCGTGGACCTGGGTTTCTCCAAGGTGGTGGGCCTAAAAAACAACAACGCCCCCAAAGCGCATCTTTACAGCTTCGAAAGCCTGTGGCTGGGCTTGGAAATTCTCAATGTGTTCGCGGCCAATAACGTGGCCGGCTACAGCTACCTGCAAGACGTGAATGGCGCTACGTACTCGGTGCCCAATTATTTGTCGCAGCGCCTGGTGAACCTGCGCCTCATTGCCCGGTTCTAGTTCGGTTCTGCTCGCGGGTTGGGCGTAAGATTTCATGCCAGCCTTCAAACCTTTCGTTGAGGTTGGCGGTATGGAAAGTCGAAACGAAAGAATCTGCGCAAAAGCGCGGCTTTTCAATTTCTCTTCTACCTTTGCGCCCAGATGACTTACCCCGCTTCCCTGTTTTGCTTCGATGCAACGGCCGCGCCGGCTTTCCGCGCTGCCGCAGGCAATGCCGTGGTCGTCGGCGGTCACCATCACCACCATCTGTGGGGGGCCGGGCTGTGTGCCGGGTGCTAGCGTAGCACCGGTTGCCCGCGCCTCCACCGCCGTGCTTCGGGGTAAGATTGCGCCGGGCTTCTCTTTTCAATTTTCGGGGCAGTTTGGTGGTGGGCCGGTGGGCCCTGCCGAACTGATTTGTGCGCCTCCGCCGGCGCCCGGCCCGTTGTTTCTCTTTACATGCTACGTTTAGCCATTCAAAAGTCCGGTCGCTTGAGCGAGGATTCCCTCACCCTCATCCGCGAGTGCGGCATCAGCTTCGTCAGCAGCTCTTACAAGCTCAAACCCGAAGCCACCAATTTTCCGCTGGAAATCCTGTTTCTGCGCGACGACGACATTCCCGGCTACGTGCAGGACGGCGTGGCCGACTTGGGCATCGTGGGCCAAAACGTGTTGGTCGAAGCCGGTTATCCCAACCTGGAAGTCGAAGCGCTGGGTTTTAGCAAGTGCCGCCTCAGCCTGGCCGTGCCCCGCGCCGACGCCTACGCCTCGGTGGAAGCGCTGCAAGGAAAGAACATCGCGACTTCCTACCCCAACATCCTCGGCCGCTACTTGGCCGAAAACGGCGTGCAGTCGCACCTGCACACCATCAGCGGCTCGGTGGAAATTGCGCCCAGCATTGGCTTGGCCGACGCCATTTGCGACATCGTCAGCAGCGGCTCCACGCTGTTGGGCAACGGCCTGCGCGAGGTAGAAACCGTGTTTCGCTCCGAAGCCGTGCTCATCGCCCAGCCCAAGCTCAGCGCCGAGCAATCCGAATTGCTCGAGCAGCTTCGGTTCCGCATGCAGGCCGTGCGCCGGGCCAAACGCAGCAAGTACATTCTGCTCAACGCCCCGGTGGCCGCCCTCGACGAAGTGCGTCGTTTGTTGCCCGGCATCAAGTCGCCCACGGTCACGCCCCTGGCCGAAGCCGGCTGGGTTTCGGTGCAGTCGGTGGTGCAGGAGGACGATTTCTGGCACATCACCAGCCAACTCAAAGCCGTGGGCGCCGAAGGCATTTTGGTGCTGCCCATCGAAAAAATGATTGCCTAGCTCGCTTCGTTATGCAACTCTATTCCTATCCCGACCCCAGCACTTGGCCCACGTTGTTGCAGCGCCCTGCCGCTGCTGAGGCCCCGCAGGTAGCCGCTCGCGTGCGTGATATTTTCGGGCAAGTCCGCGCCGGGGGCGATGCCGCCCTGGTTGCCCTGGCCAGGGAGCTGGACCGTGCGGAGCTGACCAGCTTGCGGGCATCGGCCGAGGAGCTGTCGGCCGCGGCGGCCCAGGTTCCTGCCGAGCTACAAGCCGCCATCCGGCAAGCCAAAGCCAACATCGAAGCTTTTCACGCCGCGCAGCGCGAACCCGAACTGCGGGTGGAAACCATGCCCGGCGTGCATTGCGCGCGCCGGGCGGTGCCCGTGCAGCGCGTGGGCTTGTACGTGCCCGGCGGGTCGGCGCCTCTGTTCAGCACCTTGCTGATGTTGGGCGTGCCGGCCCGGCTGGCGGGGTGCCCGGAAATAGTGGTGTGCACCCCGCCCCAGCCCGATGGCTCGGTCAGCCCCATCATTTTGTTCGTGGCGCAGCTGCTGGGCATCGGCACCGTGGTGAAGGCCGGCGGCGCGCAGGCCGTTGCTGCTCTGGCGTTGGGAACGGCGAGTGTGCCCGCCGTGGACAAAATCTTTGGACCGGGCAACCGCTACGTAACGGCGGCCAAGCAATTGGCGGCGGCCGAATACGGCGTGGCCATCGACATGCCGGCCGGCCCTTCGGAAGTGTTGGTCATTGCCGACAAAAGTGCCAACCTGGCTTTCGTGGCCGCCGATTTGCTGTCGCAAGCCGAGCACGGCCCCGATTCGCAGGTTGTGGTGTTGAGCGACTCCGAAACGGTGCTGGAGCAAATACAGAAAGAGCTAACCCGGCAACTGGCTACCTTGCCCCGTCGCGACGTAGCCGCCCAGGCCTTGGCAAACAGCCGCGCCGTGCTTTTGGCCGACGCCGCCGCCATGCTCGCCTTTTCCAACCAGTACGCGCCGGAGCACCTCATCCTCGCCACCGACGATGCCGAGACGCTGGCGGCCCAGGTCACCAACGCCGGTTCCGTTTTCATGGGCCACCTCACCCCGGAAGCCGTGGGCGACTATGCTTCGGGCACCAACCACACGTTGCCCACCAGCGGCTACGCCCGCCAGTACAGCGGGGTGTCGCTCGATTCCTTTGTTAAGAAAATAACCATCCAGCGCCTTTCGCCCGCCGGACTGCGAACGTTGGGCCCCGTGGTGGAAACCATGGCCCAAGCGGAAGGATTGGATGCCCACGCCCGGGCCGTGACCTTGCGCTTGTCGGCCCTTGCTGCTGCCAGTGCCGAACCGGACACAGCCACCGTGGTTGCGGAATCTACCCCCTATGCGGG
>DASVTG010000305.1:0-5501 GCA_036387695.1 Hymenobacter sp.
TATCGCCGGCTGTTCCCGGCCAGCCCCTACGTGCCGGTTATCGGGCGGGCCCTGGCGGTGCAGGCGGCCAAAGCGGCGCCCGTGCCGGCTGGCCAGAACCGCACCCTGGGCCGCTTCGACCAAGGCGCTCACGGCCTGGCCTTTGCCCCCACGCCGGGCCTCGACACGGTGCGGACGCTAGCGGGACTGGTGCGGCAGCAGTTTCCGGGCCGGCCGGTGTTTGTCGATTTTTGGGCGTCGTGGTGCGGGCCGTGCATTGCCGAATTTCGGCACGAAACGGCGTTACACGCATTCCTCAGCCAGCATGGCATCGAGGTGCTCTACGTGTCCGTCGACCAGCCCGGATTTCGGGAAAAATGGGCCGCGCTGGCCGTGAAAAACAACTTGCGCGGCTACCATTACCTGGCCTCGCCGGCGGTGCAGGAGTCGCTGAAGCCGGTGGTGCCCTACATTCCGCGCTACATGCTGTTCGACAAAACCGGAGCGCTGGTGGAAGCCAGCGCCTACCATCCCAGCGACGGCGAAAAACTGTACCAGCAGCTACGTGAACAGCTAGAAATTAAATAGATATGTGTTTTCCAACCCAATGAATGTACTCACCGCGCGGGGCGACTTTGGATGGAATCCAGCCCGTACCTCGTGCGTTAAACGCGTTTGAGCGTCGCGTCCGACAGGTAAAATTCGGCAAAGGGCCGCTGCCCTAGCGGCATCCTTTTTCTTGTGAGGGAAATCGTGCAGGCAATTTCAAAAAGGGAAGACTAGAGCGGTTCCAGAGTCCCTGCCGGGCACGGTCGCGCTACTGACTACGCATGTACACCGACCCCGAAACCGCTCTAATAGGATTTTGGCTTTGCCTGCCCATCGGCAACAATGGGCAACTATCATAACCGTTGCCGATGAAGAAGCCAGGGTTCAGGAAGAAAAAGTGCCACTTAAAGCGACGCTGAGGAACACAGTTGCCCGGACGGCTCGGTTTCACATTCATTTATACCACCCGATTTCTTTTCCTTATGAAGAAACTTCAACACGTTTTTTCTTATGCCGACTGCCGCACGGGGCAGCTACTTCACCCTTCTGGCCCAGAACGCGCCGGGGCGCCTTGAGGCCGAAAGCGGCGTCCCGGCTAGCGCACTCCGACTGTTGACCCTACCATTGTGCCCATCAACGGCGGCTTGAGCCTACTGGTGCAACCAACATGGGCTTAGGGTTACGGCGCCTACGTCCGGCTTGGCTTTATTTCCAAAGCATAAAAAAGAGGCCTCACGTTCTGTGAGGCCTCTTTTTTATATACTAACAGTACAAAATGAGCACAAACCTGATTTAGCCTTTCTCAACTAAGGCAAACATAGGCTAGTGCGCCGACATTTCTGGCTCGCGCTGGCTTTCCTGGTTGCTTTGGCTGCTTTGGCCGTTGCCGCTGCCTTGCTGCACGGGCACGTCGGTGGCCTGCTGGCCCATGCGGTCCGAGACCTGACCGGTGCCCATGGCCGGCTGGTTGCTTTGGCTGCCCTGCACCTGAATCTGGTGGCGCATGGTTTTCTCTTCGTTTTTGGGCACCATCACCTTCAGCACGCCGTCTTCAAAGTTGGCTTGAATCTGGCGGGGCTCCACGGTGTCGGGCAGTTGGAAAGAGCGGTGGAAGGAGCCGTAGGAGCTTTCCACCATGTGGTAGCGGCGGTCGTTTTGCTCGTTTTTAAAGTGGCGCTCGCCCGAAATCGTGAGCCGTCCCTGGTGGAAGTCCACCTTGATGTCTTCCCGCTTCAGGCCGGGCAGGGCCACCTCAATCTGGTAGCCTTTCTCGGTTTCGTAAGCATCCACCTGGGGCGAAAAAGCACTGACCCGGCCCCGGCCTGCCACGGAATCCTGGAAGAACCGGTCGAGCATGGACGAAAAACTCTGCGGCATCATGTCGCCGAAAGAGTCCTGATACTTTTGAATGGCCATGACACAAAAGTTTTAAAGGTTAAACAAGAAGAATCTTGCCTTTCTGGCATGTCTTTTTACTGGCTTTTTTTGCCCTATGTTTCACAAAAAAGCGCCTCTGCTCAACGGTAGAGGCTCTTTTTTAACACAAAACTTTATTCTCAGCGTCGTGCTGCTTCCCGCCGAAGCAATTTCACCAAGGCATCGGTCATCCTGAGCACCGCGAAGGACCTTCTCACCGCTAAACCAGTTGTTTGGGCGTGATAAGGTCCTTCGCTCCGCTCAGGATGACGGAAAGGCCGTGACGGTTTTTGTTACCCACTCAGAGGCTTATCCTTCCATCACCTTGTTCTGGTGGTTGATGGATTCCAGGTGCACCGCGGCCAGGTATTGCTCCACAAAATCAGTAGAAAGGCCCACCGACTGCCCCTGGCGCGTGGCGCGCTCCAACACCTCGTTCCAGCGGGCCGTTTGGAGGATGGTGATGTCGTTTTCCTTTTTGTACTGACCAATTTTCTCGGCCACGGCCATGCGGCGGCCCAGCAGCTGCATGATTTCGGCATCGAGCTGGTTGATTTGCTCGCGGAAGCTGGCCAGCGCCGTGAGGAACTCGCGCTGGTTGGTGGTTTCGTGGCGCCACACCAGGCCCTCAATCAGGTCGTGCAGCACTTCGGGGGTGATTTGCTGCTTGGCGTCGCTCCAGGCCGCGTCCGGGTTCTGGTGCGACTCTATCATGTTGCCGTCGAACCCCAGGTTGAGGGCCTGCTGGGCCACGGTGAAGAGCGTGTCGCGGCGGCCGCAAATGTGGCTGGGGTCGCAGAGCAGCGGCATTTCGGGCAGCCGGCGCTTCATCTCGATGGGCAGGTGCCACATCGGCGCGTTGCGGAAATCGGTGTTGCCGTAGCTTGAAAAGCCCCGGTGAATGAGGCCCACGTGCGTCAGGCCGGCTTTTTGCAGCCGCTCCACGGCGCCGACCCACAATTCCAGCTCGGGGTGGATGGGGTTTTTCACCAGCACGGGCACGTCCACGCCGCGCAGGGCATTGGCAATTTCCTGCACCGAAAACGGGTTGCCGGTGGTGCGGGCGCCCACCCACAAAATGTCGACGCCGAAAGCCAGGCAGTCTTCCACGTGCTTGGCGGTGGCCACTTCCACGGCGGTGGGCAAGCCCGTTAGCTCGCTGGCTTTTTTCAGCCACGGCAGGCCTTTGGTGCCCACGCCCTCGAACATGCCGGGCTTGGTGCGCGGCTTCCAGATGCCGGCGCGCAGGGCCTGCACCTTGCCGGTGGCGGCCAGGCGCTGGCAGGTGTCAAGCACCTGCTCCTCGGTTTCGGCCGAGCAAGGGCCGGAGATGAGGAAAGGCTTGTCGTCGGGCTGGCGGTTGAACAGCGCGGATTTCATGGTTGGTATCATGGGGTTGGGGTTGTTATGTTAAATCTGAACAAACTCCCCTCCTTACCAAGGAGGGGATGCTGGCGCGAAGCGGCAGCTGGGGTGGTTGGGGCGTTGAACGACTCGCAACAGGCTTGGCATCGACTTCACGATTGAGTCACTACCACACGCGAGATGCTTCGACTGCGCTCGGCATGACGTCCTTTTTGGAGGGCCTTTTCTGCCTGTGGCCTTCACGGCAGGATTTTCCGGATGTGATTGGCTAGCTGGATTTGCTCGGTGAGGCCCTGGTAATCCTCTTGCGCCAGCAGCTCGCGCAGGTGCTGGAGCTGGTGCAAATGCTCGTCGAGCACATCGAGCACATTGAGGCGGTTTTGGCGAAAAATGGGCACCCACGTCGCAGGTGAGCTTTTGGCCAGGCGCACCGTGGACTCGAAGCCACCACTGGCCAGGTCGAAAATGCGCTGTTCTTCCTTCTCTTTTTCGAGCACCGTGAGGGCCAGGGCAAACGAAGTGATGTGCGAAATGTGCGACACGTAGGCCGCGTGCAAGTCGTGGTCGGCTCCATTGAGGTAGAGCAGGCGCATGGGCAGCGCGTGGAACAGCTGCTCCACGGTGTGCACGGCGTCGGGGTCGCTGTTGGCCGCGTCGCAAATGACGACTGTTTTGCCTTCGAACAGGCCGTTTATGGCAGCTTCGGGGCCGGAGTGCTCGGTGCCGGCCATGGGGTGCACGGCCACAAAGCGGCCCCGGTTGGGGTGCTGGGCCACGGCCGCCAGCAGCGCCTGCTTGGTCGAGCCCACGTCGATGACGACTTGGTGGGCGGCCGTGGCATCGAGCACGGGCGGCAGCACGGCCACCATGGCGTCCATGGGCACGGCCACCACGATGAGGTCAGCCCGGCGCACGGCGGCCGCGAGGTCGGCTTCGATTTCGTCGACCAAACCCAATTCCAGCGCCCGCCGGGCGTGGGCCACGCTGGCTTCGACCCCAATGAGGTGCTGGACCAAGCCATGGTGGCGCAGGCTAAGCGCCAGAGAGCCGCCGATGAGGCCCAGGCCGATGATGGTAACGTTCATGTTGAAAAGGCTACTTGTTGTATTGTACATCAGTCGTTTGTCATCCTGAGCTTGCGAAGGACCTTATCACGATGGAGCGTTTCGTTCTAGCGTGATAAGGTCCTTCGCAAGCTCAGGATGACAGAAGGTTATTATTCACGCGCTCCAACGCCTCGCGCAGCACGCTTTCCGGCTGGCAGAGGCTGGCGCGGACATACCCAAGCCCGTTGCTGCCGAAGATGCCGCCCGGCGTGAGAAACACCCTGGCATCAGCCAGCACGGCGTCGCTGAGAGCGTAGCCGTCGGCAAATTCCGCGGGCACGGCGGCCCAGATGAACAGGCCCACCTGCCCCAGCGCGGGCTCGCAGCCCAGGGCGCGCAGCAGCTCCAGCACCAACTCGCGGCGGGCGCGGTAGGTGGCGTTGAGTTCCGCAAACCAGTCGGGGCCCAGCGCCAATGCCGCCACCGCGGCCTGCTGCACCCCCAGGAACATGCCCGAGTCCATGTTGCTTTTGAAGCGTAGCACGTCGGCCAGCAAGTCGGCGCGGCCCACCAGCATGCCCACGCGCCAGCCGGCCAGGTTGTGCGACTTGCTCAGAGAATTCAGCTCCAGGGCCACTTCGCGGGCGCCGGGCACGGCCAGCAGGCTGAGGGGCGGCGTTTCGTTCAGAATGAAGCCGTACGGATTGTCGTGCACCAGCAGGATTTCGTGTTGCCGGGCAAAATCCACGAGGCGCGTGAGGAAGGGCAAGTCCGCGGCCGTGCCGGTGGGCATGTGCGGGTAGTTCACCAGCATCAGCTTCGCCCGCGACAGGTCGGTCTGGGCCAGCGCGTCCAAATCGGGCAGCCAGCCAGCGGCCGCCGTGAGGTCGTACTCGCACACTTCGGCCCCGCAGATTTCGGCCACGGCGCGGTAGGTGGGGTAGCCGGGGTTGGGAATCAGCACGGCGTCGCCGGCTTCCAGAAACGTCATGGCCACGTGCATCAACCCCTCTTTGGAACCCAGCAGCGGCATTATTTCGCTGGCCGGGTCCAGGGCCACGCCGTAGTGGCGCTGGTAGAAACCGGCCATGGCGCCGCGCAGCGCCGGCGTGCCCTGGTAGCCCTGGTAGCCGTGGGCGTTGGGCA
>DASVTG010000306.1:0-3139 GCA_036387695.1 Hymenobacter sp.
AAGCGGGTGCTGAGTATCGGCAGCGGCTTTATGTATAACAAAGACGGCATGTTCTCACGCCCCACCAGCAGCGCGGTAACCCTGAACACCCTGACCCCCGGCACCAACCTCTACTCCGCCGTGCCCACCCGGAAGCACGACATCAAGCTCTTCGGCGCCGACGTGTTTTATGACGTGCCGCTGGATACGGCCCGGCGCACGGCCATTACGGTGTACGGGGTTTATTACAACTACAACTTCGGCCCGAACTACGTGCGCTTCGTGGGCGGCGAAAACCCCGGTTACGGCGCCGACGCGCGCCGCGGCAACGCCGTGCCGCAGTCCGGCACCGGCAATGCGCAATACCTGAACGTGGGCTACCTGCTGCCCCAAAACACCCTGGGGCCCAAGGTGCGCCTGCAGCCCTACTTTGCCTACCTGCACAGCAGCTACGAAGGCCTGCGCGACGCCAGCGGCGAGCGCAAAGGCGTGAACGTGTTCGACGGCGGCGTGAACGTGCTGCTCGACGGCCACAACGCCAAAGTGACGCTGAACTACCGCGCCCGACCCGACTACACGGTGCCCGTGGGCCAGGTCGGCACGGCGCCCAACGACATCAAATACCGCCCCGAAATCACGCTGCAAACGCAGGTTTTCTTGTAGGCCGCCCGGCTGCTGAAGTCTCATTCAACTCCTTCACATCGCTGCAATCATGGAACAAAGCATTTCTCCCGGTTACGGTGCCCCGGTCGACACCACCGTTGCGCACGACAACAACTCCACGCCAACCAGCAAAATCTGGCAGGTGATTAAGGCTTCTTCGGTGGGCACGGTCATCGAGTGGTACGACTTCTACATCTTTGGCTCGCTCGCCACCATCATTGCCACGCAGTTCTTTCCGAAAACCAACCCACTGGCCGCGCTGCTGAGCACGCTGGCCGCGTTTGCGGTGGGTTTTGTGGTGCGGCCGTTTGGCGCGGTTGTGTTCGGGCGCATCGGCGACATGGTGGGCCGGAAATACACGTTCCTGCTCACGCTGCTGCTCATGGGCGGCTCCACGTTTGCCATTGGCTTGGTGCCGAACTACGCCACGATTGGGGTGGCGGCGCCCATTCTGATTTTCCTGCTTCGGGTGGTGCAGGGCTTGGCCCTGGGCGGCGAGTACGGCGGCGCCACCACCTACGTGGCCGAGCATGCCCCGGACAGCCGGCGCGGCTACTACACCAGCTTCATTCAGACCACGGCCACCATTGGCCTGTTCATCAGCGTGGCGGTGATTGTGGGCACCAAGCTGGCCGTGGGCGCCGCCGACTTTGCCGAGTGGGGCTGGCGCATTCCGTTCCTGCTTTCTTCCATCCTGCTGGTGGCTTCCTACATCATCCGGCGCAAGCTAAACGAGTCGCCGTTGTTTGAGAAGGCTAAGCAGGAGGGCACCGTGAGCACGTCGCCGCTGCGCGACTCGTTTGTGGAGCCCGAAAACCGTCGGCTGGTGTTGCTGGCGTTGTTTGGTGCCACCATGGGCCAGGGCGTCATCTGGTACACCGGGCAGTTCTACGCCTACTTCTTCCTGCAGACGGTGCTCAAAATCGAGCAGATTCCGGCGAGCATTATCCTGTGCGTGGCACTGCTGGCGGCCACGCCGTTCTTCGTGTACTTCGGCAGCCTGTCGGACCGCATCGGCCGCAAGCGCATCATCATGACGGGCATGCTGTGCGGCGTGCTGTTCACCATTCCCATCTTCTACGGCCTCAAGCAATTTGCCGGAGCGGCCGTGGAAAAAACCGCCGCCACCGTGGACGCCGCCGGCGCTGCCGTGCCGGCCGTGATGGTGGCCAACGACTACCAGATGCTGCCCATGATAGTGCTGGTGTTCTGCCTAGTGCTGTTCGTGACCATGGTGTACGGCCCCATTGCCGCTTACCTGGTCGAGCTGTTTCCCACCAAAGTGCGCTACACGTCGCTGTCGGTGCCCTACCACATTGGCAACGGCATTTTCGGGGGCCTGGTGCCGCTGATTTCCACGTCGATGGTGGCGTACGCGGCGGCTCAGCCTTCGGGCTTTTTGCAAGAGCACAGCATCTATTTCGGCTTGGTGTACCCGGTGGTCATCGCCGCGATTTGTTTCCTGTATGGCACGAGCAAAATGAAGGACGTGCGCAACGTAAAGTTGATGGGCGCTTAGGCCCGCGCGCTTTTCCAAGGCCCAAAAGCCGCCGGCCCAGTGGGCCGGCGGCTTTTCGCTTAAATTGAAGGGCTGCTGCATTGTTGCGGTGCACCCACTGCATGCCCACCAAACCCGAAACGTTCATGCCGCCGCGCCCTGAGCATGCTACTTCCCGCCTGGGGCAGCGCCTGCTGTTTCTGGCGGTGCTGTTTGGCGTGCTGCTCACGTTTCCGCTGCTGGCTGCGTTCGACCGCGACGGCCGGATAGGAGGGGTGCCCGTCCTCTACCTGTACGTGCTGTCGGCCTGGGGCCTTCTGGTGGCCCTCACGGCGTATGTGCTGCGGAAGCCAATGGGTGAATGAGTGAATGGGTGAATAAGCAAAACAAGTAATCGTCATTCGCCCATTGACTCCTTCACCCATTCGCCCATTCACCCATTCACCCATTCGCCCATTCACCCATTGCTAAAATGTCCAAGTTGCTTGTCATTGGCTTTTCGTTTGGTTACCTGGCCTTGCTGTTCGGCGTGGCCTACGCGGCCGAGCGCCGTTCGGAAGCCCGCAAAAGCCTGGTGAGCAACCCCTACGTGTATGCCCTGAGCATGGCCGTGTATTGCACGGCCTGGACCTATTACGGCAGCGTGGGCCGCGCCGCCTCGCACGGGCTCGCCTTCGTGAGCATTTACCTGGGGCCCACGCTGCTGGCGCCGGCCTGGTGGCTGGTGCTCCGCAAAATCATTCGGGTATGCCGCCAGCAGCGCCTCACCTCAATAGCTGATTTTATATCGGCCCGCTACGGCAAAAGCGCGTCGTTGGGCGCGCTGGTCACGGTGGTTTGCGTGCTGGGCATCGTGCCCTACATCGCCTTGCAAATCAAAGCCATCGCGGCCTCCTTCGTGACCATGACGGGCAGCGGCGCGGCCGTGGGCGGGCCCGCGGCCACCACGGCGCTCTACACCACCGGGGCGTTGGCCGTGTTCACCATCTTGTTTGGGGT
>DASVTG010000307.1:0-3599 GCA_036387695.1 Hymenobacter sp.
GCATCTCTACCCCAGTGGTAACTCATTTACTCTCGCAGTAGAGATGCTTCGACTTGGCTCAGCATGACGTTCCAACATGACGTTCTGGCTACACTACCACGTTCACCATTCGGCCGGGCACGACAATCACCTTCTTGGCCGACTTGCCCTCGCCAAACCGGGCCAGGAAATCCGAAGCCAATACGGCCGTGTCAATCTCCGAACCCGGAGCGGCCGCGGCAAACTGCATCTGCTCGCGCACCTTGCCGGTGATGGCAATGGGGTAAGTCACGGTGTCCTCTACCAGATACTCCTCGCGGAACTCCGGGTAGCGGGCGGTACTGATGCTGCCGGCCTCGTGGCCCAACTCCTCCCACAGCTCCTCGGCCAGGTGCGGCGCAAACGGCGACAGCAGCAGCACCAGCGGTTCCAGAATTGCGCGCTTGTGGGACTTGAGGGCCGTAAGCTCGTTCACCGTAATCATGAACAGGCTAACCGAGGTGTTAAAACTGAACTTCTCAATGTCTTCCTGCGCCTTCTGGATGGCTTTGTGCAGGGCCTTGAGCTCGGCGGGCGTGGGCTGCTCGTCGGTTACGGCGAAGTCGCCGTCTTCGGGATGAAAGAGGCGCCAGAACTTCTTGAGAAAGCTGCCTACGCCGCTGATGCCGTTGGTGTTCCAGGGCTTGTACTGCTCCAGCGGGCCGAGGAACATTTCGTAGAGACGCAGAGCGTCCGCGCCGTATTTGCCAATTAGCACGTCGGGGTTAACGACATTGAATTTGGCCTTTGACATTTTTTCAACTTCCCAACCGCACACGTAGCTTCCATCTTCTTCAAGAATAAAGTTAGCGTTTGCATAATCAGGCCGCCACTTCTTGAATGCCTCTGTATCGAGCACATCATTATCGACAATGCTCACGTCGACATGAAGTGCTGTTACATGAAGGAAATCAGGTTTGTCAATGGCTGCCAACTCGGCAGCTGGCATATTGAGTGCGTTCCAAACCTCAGCGATTTCATTCAGCCTTTCTTTCAGAATGGCATGGTCTCGTGCCGATGCAGTTTTAGCGTTTATGCGATTCAGAAGTGCCATCGAGATATAGACCGGCGGTTCAGCTTCTACCGTTTTATCTGAAGGCGTGTAAGGTGCCCAAATGCCATTCAACCGATACACAAAATTCGACCGCCCCAGAATCATCCCCTGATTAATCAGTTTCTGGAAGGGCTCGTTGCTGCTGACGAGGCCTAGGTCTTTCAAAAACAGATACCAAAAGCGGGAGTAGAGCAAGTGGCCCGTGGCGTGCTCGGCACCGCCCATGTAGAGGTCCACCTTGCCCCAGTACTGCTCGGCTTCCTCCGATACGAAGTGGGCTTCGTTGGTGGGGTCCATGTAGCGGAGGTAGTACCACGACGAGCCCGCCCAGCCGGGCATGGTGCTCAGCTCGTAGGGGTATTTGTCCTTGTAGAGCCAGTTTTGGGCGCGGCCGAGGGGTGGCTCGCCGGTTTCGGTGGGCTTGTACTCGTCGATTTCGGGCAGCACCAGCGGCAGGTCGCTTTCGGCGATGCCGTAGGCGGTGCCGTCCTTGTAGTAAATCGGGATGGGTTCGCCCCAGTAGCGCTGGCGGCCAAAAATGGCGTCGCGCAGGCGGAAGTTGACTTTTCCCTTGCCCAGGCCTTTTTCTTCGAGGAAGGCAATGACCTTGGCCGTGGCCTCCTTGTAAGTGAGGCCGTTGATGATGCCCGAGTTGATGTAGCGGCCTTCCTTGGTGGGGTCGGCTTGCTGGTCTATGTCCTTTTGGGCATCGGAAATGGCGGGGATGGGCAGGCCGAAGTGCGTGGCAAACAGCCAGTCGCGCTGGTCGCCGCTGGGCACGGCCATTACGGCGCCGGTGCCGTAGCCGGCCAGCACGTAGTCGGCCAGCCAGATTTGCACTGGTTCGTTGTTCACCGGATTCAGGGCGTAAGCGCCGGTGAATGCGCCGGAAACGGCCTTCACGTCGGCCATGCGGTCGCGCTCCGAGCGGCGCTTGGTGGCGGCAATGTACTCGTCCACGGCGACGCGCTGGCCGGGCGTGGTGAGCACGTTCACCAGCTCGTGCTCCGGAGCCAGCACCAGGAAAGTGGCGCCATAAATGGTGTCAACCCGAGTGGTGTAGACTTTAATTTGGGCGTTCTCGTGGCCCTGCACCGGGAAAGTGACTTCGGCGCCAATGCTTTTGCCTATCCAGTTGCGCTGCATTTCCTTCACCGCATCGGGCCAGTCGAGGGTGTCGAGGCCGAGTAGAAGGCGGTCGGCGTAGGCGGTGATGCGCAGGTTCCACTGGGGCATGAGGCGGCGCTCGACCGGGAAGCCGCCGCGCTCGCTCAGGCCGTCTTTCACTTCGTCGTTGCTCAGCACCGTGCCCAGCCCGCCGCACCAGTTCACGTAAGTGTCCTGCTGGTAGGCGAGGCGGTAGGGGTGCACGGCGGCCAGTTTCTGGTGCTCGGTGAACAGCTGCCACTGGCCGGCGGTGAACACCTGGCGCTCGTCGGCATCGCCGGCGGCGTTGATGCCTTCGCTGCCGCGCTCGGCAAAGTGGGCCGTGAGGGCGGTGAGGGGCTCGGCGCGGTTGGTGTCGAGGTTGTACCAGGAATTGAACAGCTTCAGGAAAATCCACTGCGTCCACTTGTAGTAGCTGGCGTCGGAAGTGCGGATTTCGCGGTCCCAGTCGTAGCTGAAGCCCAGGCTGCTGAGCTGCTTGACGTAGGTCTCGATGTTTTTTTCGGTGGTCAGGGCCGGGTGCTGGCCGGTCTGGATGGCGTACTGCTCGGCGGGCAGGCCGAAGGAGTCGAACCCCATGGGATGCAGCACGTTGAAGCCCTGCAGGCGCTTGAAGCGCGACACAATATCGGAGGCAATGTAGCCCAGCGGATGGCCCACGTGCAAGCCCGCCCCGGAAGGGTAGGGAAACATGTCGAGCACGTAGTATTTAGGCTTTTCGGAGTGGTTCTCGGCTCGGAAAGTGCTGTGGGCCTTCCAGTGGGCCTGCCACTTCTTTTCGATTTCTTCGGGGCGGTATGCGGGCATCTTGCGCGGAGTCTATTCCCGGCAAAGGTAGGGCGTAGCGCAAAGGGCTGTAGCGCGCCCGGCAAACTTCGCGCTATTTGGATGGCACGTCCGGGTTTTCTTCCCGCAGCAAGGCCAGATGCGTGCTTATCATGTCCTGCAGGTAGCGCAGGCGCACTTCGGGGTCAAATTCGTCGCGCCCGGCCACGTCGCTCATGCGCACCAGCGCCCTGCGGGTGAGCGCTACCTGGCGCTGGTCGTGCTGCGCGGCGCGGTTGGCCTCTTTCTGGGCTTGCTGAGCGGTCTGGATGTAGGGGTGGGCCTGCTCCAGCTGCTTGCGGGTGTGTTCCAGCTGCGTGCGGGCCTTGTGAAGCTGCCCGTCGGCCTCTTTTAGCCGTTGCATCGCCGTTTGGGTTTCGAGGTGGGCGTTGAGCAGCGGGGTGCCCTTGAAGGCCACCTCGGCTTGGAGCAGCGCGGCCCAGGCGCCGGCAAAATAGTCGGCCGGGTAGTCGGCCAATTGGTCGAACCAGTGGCGGCGCTGGTTGGCAAAGAAAGACAACAGGCTCATGGAAGT
>DASVTG010000308.1:0-1503 GCA_036387695.1 Hymenobacter sp.
GCCGCGCCCTCAACAACCCCGCCGTAGCCGCCCTCAGCCCGCGCGAACGCAGCAAGGCCCTGCTGATTGGCAACATCAAACAGGCCGTGGCCGACATGGTGCTGGCTCCCGGAAAAGCCGCCCGGATGAAAAATTCGGACTACCTCAGCCGCAAGCTGGCCCACGACTACACGTACCTCGCCAACCTGTTTTCGGAAATGACCGGCGGCACCATCGAGCAGTACATCATCGGGTTCCGAATTAACCGGGTGAAGGAGCTGCTTGTCTCCGGGGTGCTCAACCTGACGCAGATATCATACAAGTGCAATTATAGCAGCGTCGCTCATTTGTCTAACCAGTTCAAGAAAGTGACGGGGCTAACGCCTTCGTCCTTTAAAATACTGCACTTTAAGCACGGGATAATGCTTGAAAGTGTGAATGATGCAACTATTTTCTGCAATCGTGTAAATACCCCGGAAGTGCGGCGCGTGAGCTTTGCAAAGTGAACCAATTCACCCGCATCGCTCTCGAATTATGAAAAGACATTTTCTATTTATTTTAACCTCAGCGGCCGTGTTGGCTTTTCCGCAGGCCAGCGTGGGGCAGGTAGCTCCGGCATTGGGGGCGGCCGCCAGCTTTTCGCTGTTCACAGCCATTGGCGCCGTTAACAACAGCGGCCCGACCATCATCAACGGGGACATTGGCACCAATGCCGGCGCCTTCAACGGTTTCCCGCTGGGCGTGGTGATAAACGGCAGCATCCACGTGGCCGACACCTACGCCACGCAGGCCGCCGCCGACGTGCAGACGGCGTACGGCTACATGTCCACCATTCCGTGCGTGACGCCGGTGGCCGTGTACGGCGGCACGCCCGCCGTCACGATGGGCCCGGGTTCGTACTGCGTGGGCGGGTCCACCACCCTGGCCGGCACGCTCATTCTGGACGGCGGCGGCGACGCCAACGCCAAGTTCTACCTCCGGGTATCGGGCGCCCTGACCACGGCCGCCAACTCCGTGGTGCTGACGCAAAACGGCGCCAACCCCGCCAACGTGTACTGGCAGATTGGCGGCCTAGTCACGATGGGCCAGAACTCGGTGATGCGCGGCACGCTGCTGGTCGACGGTGCCATCAACATGATTGAGGGCGCTACCCTGATTGGCCGCGGCCTGTCGCGCGAAGGCGCCATTACCACTGATACCAACAACGCCAGCTTGCCCAACGCGGCCGTGGTTCCGGTCATCGTGGCCACCTCCTGGCTGGGCACCGCTTTGGGCGGCGTCGACACCAATTGGTTTAACTCGTCGAACTGGTCGGCGGGCGTGCCCACCAGCGCGGTCGATGCCATCGTGGGCACGGGCCGCTCGCCCTTTCCCGTGCTTGCCACCGGCAACGCCCTGGCCAACGGCCTCACCATCGGCACGGGCGCCAGCCTCACCATGAACGGCGGCACCCTGGACGTGAAAGCCACCCTGAGCAACAGCGGCACCATCAGCGCCACGGCCGGCACCACCAGCCTGAGCGGC
>DASVTG010000309.1:0-7325 GCA_036387695.1 Hymenobacter sp.
GCTTGCGAAGGGGAAAATTCATACCGCAGATGGTAAAGATTTTAGGATGAAGTAAGATGCAGCCGGCGCGGATTTCGTGGTTGTAACCCACTGATTAGCGACTATTTGGTGGCAACTGTACGGATTTAGTACTCACTAGGCGGCGAAATTCCAGGCTGGCGGAGCCGAAGTTGATAAGTAGCCCGGTGCCGATGCCGAACGCCTCTAGGTAGTTAAGCCCTTGTGCTAAGTGCACTTTTTCTAACTAAACAACGGCTCTCAACTCGACCAAAATTAGCTCCTGCACGAAGAAATCGACGCGGCGCAGGCCAATTTGCTGGCCGTCGTAGAAGATGGGCATCTCTACTTCGCGGGTAAACAGGAGCCTGCGCTTGCCTAACTCAATGGCCAGTGCGCGCTGATAGATGACTTCCTGAAACCCGTTGCCCAGCACGTTATGCACCTGCATGGCCGCGCCGATGATGTGACCGGTGAGCTCCTTATGCTGGTAAAAACTCTCCATTGACCGCAGATGGCAAAGATTCGGGGGATTGAGTAAGGTGCAGACAACGCCCGATTCAAACGACGCCGGAACAACGTCAGATTGTCGTCCGAAATCATTCAAGCATCGCTACAAAATAGCGTCATGAATCCTGCATCTTACTTCATCCAAAAATCTTTGCCATCTGCGGTCTTACTTGTCGATGCGGAAGCCGAGGCCAAACTGAATGAGATTGTTTTCCTCGGACATCTGGTAGGAAACGGCAAAGGCCAGGGTTTCAACCACCGGGGCGATGTAGAAGCCGCCGCCGTAGCCCGAATGCCAGCCGGTGGGCGAGCTGCCCTGGTAGTACACGCGGCCTTGGTCGTAGAAGCCAAACACGCCGTAGTAGAAGGGCAGGAAACCGTTTTTCACCTGGCCCAGCGAGAGGCGCAGCTCCGAGTTGAAATACAGGCTGGCGTCGCCACTGAAGCGGTTGCGGTAGTAGCCGCGCAGGCCCTCGCGCAGGCCCAGGGAAGTGAATTTGTAGAACGGGATGTCGGCGTCGTTGCCGTAGTTCTTGGCGCCGCCGCCCTTGAGCACCAGCGTGACGGGAATGCCCAGCCGCGCGGTGCCGTAGTATTCGGCAAAGCCCTGGGTGAGGCCAAAGGTGCTTTCGGAGCCGGAGAACTGGCGGTAGGTGTCGTGCTGGGCGCGCAGGCGCACGCCGCGGCGGGCAAACGACTGCCGGTCGCGCAAATCGAGGTCGAACACGGCATTGAGGCCCAGCAAGCGTTGGGTGCTGGAGTTGGGACGAATCTGGTCAGTGCCGGGCGTTTGGTTGAGCACGCCCAGGTAGCTGTTGGCGGCAAAGTCGGTGACGTAGTACTCGAACGTGGGGCCCACGCGGATGATGCTGCGCTGGAAGAATACCCGTTCCAGGAAGGCATTCACCGTGACGCCGCGGTAGCGGGCGCGGTAGAACCGGTCGTCGTACCGGTCCTGGTTGAGCTCGGTGTTGTTGCCCAGGCCGAAGAAGTTGTAGAAGGGAAAGTAGTTGCCGTAGCTGACCGCCCCGCCCGCATCGATTTTGCCGATGGCGTAGCGGTGCCGGGTGCTGGCCGTGAACTGGCGCTGGCCGCCGATGCTGACTTCGCCCAGGAAAGAATACTGATTCTTGAAGCCCGGCTTGCGGAAGCCCTGGCGCAGGAACGTGACGCCCGCGCTCGCCGTGAAGCCGTCGTTGCCGTTGTAGCCGAGGCCGACGGTGGGGCGGTAAGAATTGTACTCGAACTGCTCCCGGTCGTAGGCGTTCACGCCGGGGCGGGTGCTGGTGTGGTTGTCCGATTCGGGGCCCAGTTGCAGGTCGGTATCGGGCAGGTCGTACACTTTGGTGAGGGTGCGCAGACCGGCGGCGCGCGAGTCGTCGGCGATGCGGTCCTTGCCGTCGCCGCCAATGACGCGCACCAACACGCTGTGCTTGCCGCCGTCGCCGGTTACCGTGAAAACGTCCCGGCCGTCGAGGCCATAGAGGCAGACTTCGTCGGTTTCCCGGGGCTTGAACGTCCGGTCGAACAGGGCCGGGCCGTTGGGTTCGTTGCCTTCTTTGGCGCGGTCAAACATCTGCACGCGAACCAGGCCACCGGGCAGGCGGTTCACCAAAAACACCTCGCCTTTGTTGCTGCCCACCACGTCGACGCGTTTGGCCAGCAGCAGGTAATATTCGTCCAAGGCTTTGGGTAATTCCTGGATGCGCGACTTCAGCTTGCGGTTGAGGTCCTTGCCAGACAAGCCCTGAATTTCAGTGGGTAGTTTGCCCGTGGCTTCGTCAATGGCCGCGGGTGTCAACTTGGATTGCAGGTACCGCCCGGCTTCCTGCCACTGCTCGCGGCTGAGGCCCTGGAGCAGGAACCGGTCGAGGTGGCGGGCGGGCCAGTTCAGGCTTTTCAGGTCGTCGAAATCTTCCCCGAAATCCTCAATGCTCGGCACGGCCCATTCGCGGTTGGCCATGTAGGTGAGCAGGCCATTCCACAGGGTGAAGCTCTGGTCGCGGTCGCGGG
Organism: Hymenobacter sp.; assembly: GCA_036387695.1. GTDB lineage: Bacteria > Bacteroidota > Bacteroidia > Cytophagales > Hymenobacteraceae > Hymenobacter. The sequence continues at coordinate 2,521 of DASVTG010000309.1, forward strand.
GGATGGGGCGGTACAGGGTGCCGCCGCCGGGCTGCTTGTAGCCGGCCCACTTCCAGTTGTCCTCGTGCTTGCCGAAGTCGGCCACCAGCATGTCGAAGGCGCGGGCGCGGGCCAGGCCGGGCGCATCCACGCGGTTGTCGTGGTCGCGAAACAGCTTACGGAAAAGTCCGAACGAACGGGTCACCTCATCCGAGCCGCCGAAGCCGGGCAGGTTGGGCTTGGGGTCCTGGGGGCTGTCTTCGAGCGTGCCGAGCAGGCCGGCGTACTGCTCGCGGTAGGGGCCGAGCTGCCGGTTGTCGGGCAGGCGGAACAGGCGGGGCCGGGCGTGCAGGATGTCGGTTTGGTCGAGCAGCGAGCCCGTGACCAGCGCCGAATACGGGTGCGCCGTGGCGGTGATGTCGCGGAGCACATCGGCCGCCACGGAGTTGCGCAGCTCGGGTGGCAGAATGCGGGTCACGTCTTTGTCCACGGACCTAAAAACGTATTCGGAGCTGTCGGCCGCGATGAGCTTGAGGGACGTTGTCTGGCGGCCGCCACCCTTGCCAAAGGGCCGCAGGCCGCCCTTCTCGCTGGTTAAGTCCAGGGTAGACACCGCCACGGGCTGCAACCAGGACGAGCGGTAGATGTCGCCAATGAAAAAGCGCTTGCTGCCGGTGCCCTTGTACTCTGGGCCCGGAACCACGGTGGTCGTGGCCTGGAACGGGGCGTCGGGCTGGTTTTCAGCCACGGTTTTGGCCGCACCAGGGCAGTCGGTGACAAACGGGTTGGCGGGAGCCTTCTGGTTGGGGCCCGCACTGGCGCAGGCGGAGCGGAAAAGGGTAGCCGTATAGGCGTCCTTGGCCGGCTGCTCGTTGGCGCCAAACGTGTAGATGTGCGTCCTGACGGTGCCGTCGGCGAAGTATTCCAGCGTGGTGTAGCCTTCTTCACTCTTACTGTAAAGTGACTCGCCTTGTGCGCCTACGTGCTGGCTTTCGGCGAAGCTGCCGCTTACTACGTGGTAGTTGCCCTGGAAAGGCGTGAGCTGCAGGCTGAAGTCGTGCGCGGCGGCGTACACCACGCCGGGGTTGCTTTGCAGGGTGTTGAGCAGTTCTTTGCGCAGGTCCTGGTAGCCGGGGTAGGCCAGGTCGCGCGGGGTGCCCACGTTTTGGCGGTAAGCGGCGTAGATGGTGCCGAGCACCGGCGGGCTCAGGTGGCGCGAAAGCGGTTCGTGGCCACCGTACACGCCGTTGGTCACCACGGGGTGGTGGCCCAGCAGCAGCACGTTCTTGCCCTTGGTGTCGTCGATGATGTCCTGCAGCTGCTCGCGGAACTCCTCCTTTGTTAGCGTTTTGCAGTCCGTGTCCGGCGCTTCGGGGCGGTCGAAGGGGTGCGTAAACCAGGGCGTGTTGATGGCCACGAGCCGCACCAGCGGGGCCACGTCCACCACCTCCGGGCCGGGGCAGCCGTTGGTGGGCAGGAAGGCATTTTGGCCGGGCAGCTGCTTTTCGATGTACTTCTCCAGGCGGCGCACGGCCTTCAGGCCACCGGGGCCGGAGTTGGCCCAGTCTTTATCGCCGGGCAGGAAGTAGATTTTGCCCTGCGGCAGGCCTTTCACCAAGTTAACGAGGGCATCGGCGCGGGACTGCGCGGCCTGAGCCAAGGCGGTGTCGCCTTTGGCAGCCAGGCCGGTATTGCTCACAATGTCGCCGAGGTGCACCACGGTGAACGGACCGGTTTGCTGTTCCAGGGCCTGACGGAGCAGTTTGAGGCGGGCGGTAGGCAAGTCGGCCTGAGCGGTGTTGCCAAGCAGAAAAACGGTGTGAGCAGGGGCCTGAGCGAAAGCGGTGGTCGCGACGGCACTGAAAATCAACCCGGCGAAAAGCGTACGAGCGTAAGGTAAAGGCATAGAGAAAAGAGTGGGTTTCTGTATTACGACAGATTGGCTTCCTCAGATTAAAAATCCTTAATGCTCCCACTCGCTACCGGCCTTAGCTCAATTCCCTCAGCACTTTGGGCACGCCGGTGCTGGCGGGCTCGGCCACGTAGCGCACCCCGCGCCGGCCGGCTTCGGGTTGGTGCGGGTCGATGACGTAGACCGGGCAGCTCGACGGCGCGTAGTGCAGCAGCCCCGCCGCGGGGTACACTTGCAGCGACGTGCCCACCACCAGCAGGGCATCGGCCGTGCTCACAATTTCAGCGGCTTCCTCAATGGCGGGCACCATCTCGCCAAACCACACAATGTGGGGCCGTAGCTGGTGGCCGTCGGGGGCCAGGTCGCCCACGTTGATGTCGCCGGGGCAGTCGTACACAGCCGTTTCGTTGGCCACCGAGCGCATCTGGTTCAGCATGCCGTGCAAGTGCAGCACCTGCGTGGAGCCGGCGCGCTCGTGCAGGTCGTCCACGTTTTGGGTGATGATGCTGACCCGCCAGCCCGGAACTTCCTCAAAGCCGGCGAGGGCGAGGTGGGCCGCGTTGGGCTGCACGGTGCGGGCCTGGGCGCGGCGCTGGTTGTAGAACTCCAGCACCAGGGCCGGGTTGCGGGCAAAGCCTTCGGGCGAGGCCACGTCCTCCACGCGGTGCTCTTCCCACAGGCCGTTGGAGTCGCGGAAAGTGCGGATGCCGGATTCAGCCGAGACGCCGGCTCCGGTGAGAACAACCAGATGTTTGGTGGGGGTCATTGGGACGAAAAGGCAGGAGCCAAACGGCAAAAGGAAGAACAATGATGCTTATAAATAGATAAAAGCAGTAGTAGGCTGCCCTAAAAGCCTGGGGCCTGATGCAACCCAGTGCCTCGGGCAAGCGCCCGCGCTGCTACAGCCGGCCTCCGCTGCTGTAATGGCTGTAATCGGGCGCCGCGTCGCGCTGCAGCCAGGCATAAACCCCCGCGGCAATGCCTGCGACCAAGGCGGCGCCGAGCAACTTCTGCCCCCGTGCCGGCTGGTTGGGCGCGCGCCAGCCGCCCGACACGTCGGTGCCGTGCGGCGCGGGCGACGGCGAGAAGAGGCTGTTGTCGCTAACCGGCGCGGGGGCGGCTTGCTTCAAGTAAAGCTCCAGTAGCCGCTGGCCCGCCCAACCGGTAAAGCGCGGGGCCAGCGCAAACGTGAACCGCAGCGCCGGCGCAGTCCAGCCCACCATGGTTGAGGCGCGCGGTTTCAAGGCCAGTGCCACGATGGCGTCGGCTACTTTTTGGGCCGGAAAAACCGGGGGCGCCGGCTTGATGACGCGGCCCGTGTAGTTGGCGCCGTGCTGGAAGCCGGGCGTGTCGATGTAGGCCGGGTGCACGTCGCACACGTGAATATTGGGCTCGTCGCTCACCTCGGTGCGCAGGGTGTCCATCAGGCCGCGCAGGCCATACTTGCTGGCGCTGTACGAGGCCGTGCCCGGCTCGGGCAGCCAGGCGCCCAGCGAAATCGTGTTGATGAGCGTGCCGCGTCCCTCCCGACGGAAGTGCGGCAGCACGGCGTAGGCGCCGTACAAGTACCCAAACAGATTGACGCGCAGCACCTGCTCGTGGGCGGCCAGCGGCACGGTGGTAAACGGGCCGATGGCGCCGCTGCCGGCGTTGTTCACCCAAACGTCAATGCGCCCGCCGAAGGCAACGGCGGCCTCGGCCAGGCGCTCCACCGCGGCCGCATCGGTAACGTCGGTGGGCACGGCCAGCGCCTGGGTACCCACCCGCTCGCACTCGGCGACGACTTCGGCCAGAACTTCGGCGCGGCGGGCAGCCAGCACCACGCGGGCGCCGTGCCGGGCAAACGTGAGGGCCGTGGCGCGGCCAATGCCACTGGAAGCCCCGGTGATAACCACTGTGGCGCCATTGAGGGACAGTTGCATTTTGCGCATGAAATTTGGTGAATAAGCTCGCTCTATAACGACCGGCACCGGGCGGGGTTATGGCTGAGTTTATAGCAAGGCCCAACAAAATGGGCAGCAACTCTCGTTGCGGACTTTTTTCAGGGAAAGGAAACCGCCTAGGCTTGCTGGAAGCGGACGAGGCCGGAAGCGCCGGCACAGAGCCTAGAGTTTAAAGCATCTTGTTGCGCGCGATTCAACTGCCGAATGGGCCCTGGTCGCCCGCAAAAGGGCAAGCTGAACAATATCCTTTCGTGGCGGGCTGCCGTTAGCTTCTGACCACATCACCTTCCTTTCTCTTTCCACACACTCTTTTATGAGCAAGCCCATTTCCCGCCAAGCCCACGGCGTTCTCGACTATTCGGCCGCGCCCCTGGTAGCCGCCGCTCCCGCCCTCATCGGTTTCAGCGAAGACAAAAACCCCACCCTTCTGAGCTACGTGCTGGGCGGGGGCATCCTGGCCCTCACCGCCTGCACGCGCGCCGAATGGGGCCTGGTGAAGTCCGTTCCTTTCAAAACCCACCTCACCCTCGACGTGGTGACGGCCCTGACCAGCCTGAGCGCGCCGTGGCTGCTGGGCTTTTCGAAAAACAAAAAAGCGCGCAACACCTTCCTGGCCATTGGGGCTACGCTGCTCGCAACGGGCCTGCTCTCAGAGCCCGAAGAGATGCCGAAGTACCGCTAACCAGGAAAGCAGCTGCCCGGGCTCAGCCGGTAAAATAGTAGCCCCGGTGGGGCGACGCTCATCCAACGAGTGTCGCCCCACCGGGGCTTTGCCGTGGTGCGGGGGCCACAACGGGTGGTTTGGTTGGCGTAACTTCGTTGCATGCCCGAACATCATTCCCTCGAAGACTTTTACCGCGTGAAGCCCAACTGGCTGCCGGAAAACCTGCGCCAGGACATCGGCCATTTCACCGTGTTCCGGCTGGAAAACTACGTGGGGCCCGGCGTGCAGACCTTGGCAACGGATAAAG
>DASVTG010000310.1:0-12464 GCA_036387695.1 Hymenobacter sp.
GGCTAACAGATGTCTTCACTCTTGCTTCGTCGCTACTGCTGCCGCACCAGAATCAAGGCAGAGCTGCCGGCAATTTGCACGCCGCTGGTCACTTCCAGCACGTCGAGGCCTTCTTCGTTGAGCTGGTCGCCGCGGAGCACCACTTTGTAGGTGCCGCGCGGCAGGGCCAAGCTGTCGGCCGAGGTATTGCCGTTGAATACCACCACAATGTTCTGCCAGGCATCGCCCCCGGCGCCGTCTTTCAGTTGGTAGGCAATGACGCCGGGGTGGGTTTTCGGGATGAATTCCAGGTGCCGCTGAATGAGCTCGGCGGTGGGCAACCGGAAGGCGGGGTGGGCGCGCCGCATGGCAATGAGGCGGCGGTAAAAATCATACACGTTGGCGTACTTGGCCTTGCGGCCCCAGTCCAGCTGGTTCACGCTGTCGGGCTGGTTGTAGGAATTGTGCGAGCCGCCCTTGGTGCGCAAAAACTCGTCGCCAACGGGCAAAAACGGGATGCCCTGCGAAGTGAAAACGATGGTGTTGCTCAGCAAATCCATCTTGATGCGGTCGGCTTCGGACGCTTTGGGGGTGGAGGCTTTTAACTTGTCCCACAGCACCATGTCGTCGTGGCAGGCCACGTAGTTGATGGCCTGGGCCGGGGATTCTGCCCACGGCGCTTTGGAGTAGTTCACCTTGGCGTAGTCGAGCTGTGGGTGCTGGGTGGCGGCCACAATGCCAAACTTCACGCTTTCTTCCAGGCCGGGCTGGCCGCTGGCGAAGCCGGGCTCGGTCTGGCGGGCGTAGTGGCCTTTCACGCCGTCGCGCAGCTCGTCGCCGAACGCCGCGATGCGCGGCAGCTTGGCCACGTTGGCTTTCACAGCGCGGCGGGTTTCGGGCAGGGGCGAAGGGCCGGCGGTCCAGCCCTCGCCGTACACGAGAATGCTGTGGTCTTGCAGGTCCAGGGCCACGCGCACGGCGCGCATGGTTTCCACGTCCAGCACGCCCATCAAGTCGAAGCGGAAGCCGTCGGCGTGGTATTCTTTGGCCCAGTACGCCACCGATTCCACAATGAGCTTGCGCACCATGGGCCGCTCGGAGGCCAATTCGTTGCCGCAGGCGGTGGCGTTGCTCAGCGTGCCGTCGGGGTTGTGGCGGTAGTAGTAGCCGGGCACCAGCTGCTCAAAAGCGCTGCGGGCCGCATCGGCGGTGTGGTTGTACACCACGTCCAGCACCACGCGCAGGCCTTGGCCGTGCAGGTTTTCCACCATCTGCTTGAACTCGCGAATGCGGGCGGTGGGGTTGGCGGCGTCGGTGGCGTAGGTGCCTTCGGGCACGGAGTAGTGCAGCGGGTCGTAGCCCCAGTTGTAGCGGTTGGCGCGGGCGGGCGCGGCTTCGTCGATGCTCGCAAAGTCGTTGGTGGGCAGCAGGTGCACGTGGGTCAGGCCCAGTTCCACCAAATGCTCCAGGCCCGTGGTCACGCCGTTCGGGCCGCGGGTGCCCAGCTGCGCCAAGCCCAGAAACTTGCCTTTCTCCCGGATGCCCGACTGCGGGTGCATGCTCAGGTCGCGCACGTGCACTTCGCCAATAACGACGTCGGTGGGCTGTTTCAGGGCCGGGCGCAGGTCGTCGGCCCAGCCGGGCGGGCTCACGGCGGCGGGGTTGAGCACCGCGCCGCGCTGGCCGTTGATGCCGACGGCGTGGGCGTACGGGTCGGCCACTTCGGCCAGGGTTTTGCCCGCGATGGTGGCCTGGACGGTGTAGAAACCAGCGGTGCCGGCTGGCAGGGCGTAGAGCCAGGTGCCGTCTTCGGCCTTGGTCATGGCGTAGGCGGCGGTAGGCGTGCCGCCGGTGCCGGCCGCGTACAGGCGCAGGCGCAGGGCTTCGGCGGTGGGGGCCCACACGCGCAACGTGGCCGCGTTGCCGCGCCAGGTCAGGCCCAAATCCGGGCCCAGGTAGGTGGGGTATTTGCTGAAGTCGGGGAGGGGCGGCGGAGCTGGAATGGCAGAAACGGTAGACACTAGCACGAGCAGCAGAAGGATGGCGCGAATCATGCCGCAAGTTCGGTACCCGCACGCCAAATAGCACGAAAAATCCCCTCCTTACCAAGGAGGGGATGTTCGAGCCAACGGCTCGGACGGGGGTGGTGAAGCCGTTGGACGACGCTGGAACGATATAATACCGCGACGTTCCGGCCTCGTTCAACAACCCAACCACCCCAACCACCCCAGCGCCCGCATCCCCTCCTTGGCAAGGAGGGGAGTTTGACGTGCTCGCCCCAACCGATAAAACTTCGCCCGCCGTCGATACAATTCCCCTTGCAGTCGGTTTGGCCTGATGTGGGCAAAAGCTCCGGAGTAAGTTTGTTTAGCATATTCCCTCCCGCCATGCCCTTGCAAACTCCCCGGCGCTACCTCACCCTGCTCATTCACGTGCTGGTGTGGGGGCTGTTCGGGCTCACGTTCCTGTTGTTTCAGCCGCTCACGGGCCGGCTCACGCTGCCGCCGGAGTTCTGGGTGAAGCAAGGGCTGATGTTTGCCGTGTGGGTGGCCACGTTCTACCTCACGGCACGCGTCACGGTGCCGCGCCTGCTGTTTCAGGGGCGCACGGGCTGGTTTGTGCTGGCGCTGTGCCTCACCACGCTGGGCGTGCTGCTCTTCAGCCGGTTTCTCGAGGAAGTTCTGGACTTGCCCACCCTCATCAACAAGGCCTTTGAAGCCGCCGCGGGCCGGCCCCGCCTGCTGCAGCAGCGCGGGCCCCGCTTCGATTCCATGGGCTTGCTCACCACCATGTTTGTGCTGGGCATCAGCACCTGCATCACCGTGGTGCAAAAGCTGCAGCAAGACGCCCAGATTCGACAGACCTTGGAGCAGCAGCGCGTCAGTTCCGAGCTGTCCATGCTCAAGGCCCAAATTAACCCGCACTTCTTCTTCAACACCCTCAACAACATTTACGCCCTCACTTTACTGGATGGCGAAGAAGCCCGGTCGGCCATTCACCGGCTTTCGCGCATGATGCGCTACGTGCTGTATGACACGGCCAACGGCACCACGCTGCTCAGCCAGGAAGTCGCCTTCGTGCAGGATTACATCACCCTCATGCAGCTGCGGCTCGATGAGCGGGTGACCGTCACCTTCGAGCGGCCCGAGCCCGTGCGCGACGTGCCGCTGGCCCCCATGCTGCTGTTGCCGTTCCTCGAAAACGCCTTCAAGCACGGCGTGGCGGCCACCCAGGCCAGCGCAATCCACGTGTCATTGCGCCAGCCCGCGGCCGACGTGGTGGAGCTGGAAGTGCGCAACACGCGCCTCGCCCTGCCCTCTACCGACATGGCCGGCAGCAACGGCATTGGCTTGGTCAACACCCGCCGCCGGCTCGATTTGTTGTACCCCGGCCAATTCCACCTGGAAGTGGAAGACCACACGCCCGCCAACGAGTTTCGGGTTCACCTAACCTTGCACGTCGCATGAGCAGCACCGCCTTGCCGCCCCTCAAAACCATTGCCGTCGACGACGAGCCGCTGGCCCTCGGCCTGGTGGTTAATTTCATCCAAAAAACCCCGTTTTTGGAATTGGCGGGCAAGTTTGGCAGCGCCGTGGAAGCCCTGAAGTACCTGCACGAGAACCCCGGCTCCGTCGATTTGGCCTTTCTCGACATCCAGATGCAGGAGCTCAACGGCCTGGAGCTGGCCCGCGTGCTGGGGCCCGCCGGGCCGCGCGTCATTTTCACCACGGCCTTCAGCCAATACGCCCTCGAAGGCTACCGCGTCGATGCCCTCGACTACCTCGTCAAGCCCTTCAACTACGAAGAGTTTTTGCGCGCCGCCGGCAAAGCCCGCGCCTACGCCGAGCTGCTGGCCCAGCACGTAAGCGCCCCCGCCCCGGCCAACCCCGAGGAGGAAGAATACTTGTTCCTGAAAGCCGAATACCAATTGGTGCGCGTGGCCCTGAGCGACATCCTCTACGTGGAAGGCCTCAAAGACTACGTGAAAGTGCACCTCAAAAGCTCGCCGCGGGCCCTGCTTTCCCTCATGAGCCTCAAGGCCATGGAAGAGAAGCTGCCCACGCGCCGCTTCATGCGCATCCACCGCTCGTTCATTGTGGCGCTGGACAAGATTGAGGCCGTGCGCCGCCTCACTGTGCAAATTGGGGCCGTCACCATTCCGGTGGGCGACCAATACAAGGACGCCTTTCTGCAGTTCCTCAGCCGCTGGAGCTAGCCTGGGGCCGCACCTGGCGGGCCAGGGTTAGGTGTGCTCTGGATGACTCCCGGCGGGATGCTATGCAAGGGCCCTTAGAAGCCGTTGCGCACTGCGGGAAAGCTGCCGGTGTGGCTATGCTTCCCTGCGATTGCGAATGAGTGTAGAAAGCAACGTCAGCAAGGGAATGTAACGTTTTGAAGGCGCTACAGGGCTAAGCGCAACCCAGTGAATTTGTCCGGAGAATACTGCATAGGTAAATTATTATATAATCATTAAATGAGGAGTTTGTGTCGCCTAACGAGAAAATGATTATAAAGTTTTTGATAATTTATTAGGGGGCCACTAATCGTCATATGAATAATCGTAGGAGGCGATTCTGGTTTGCATTTCTCGCTTATATTTACATCGCATTCAAAATAAATTGTAATTTAATTGGTTTCACTTTCAATAAACCGTTTTTTCATGTCATTGCCCTCAAATCTTTCTTCATGAAACAAAAAATTACATTTCCCTATAAATTTAGCTGGACCTTACTGAAACAGGCGTTGGTGCTGTTGGGTCTGCTGACGCCAGTATTGGCCCAAGCGCAAAGCACCACGGTAGTTATCAGCGAAATCTACGGCGGGGGAGGTGCCGGTACCTCGGCTTACCAAAACGATTTTGTGGAGCTCTATAACAAAACCGGAGCCCCGATTACGCTGACCAATTACTCGCTCCAGTACCGGGCCGCCACGGGCGGCGGCGCCTACGCCGTGGCAGACCTCAATAATGCGACCATTCCCGCCAACGGCTTCTTGCTCGTGCAGTTTGGCGTAACCGGGGCTGCCGGCGCTCCGCTGCCGACCCCGGACGTTATTGCCGCCGATGTCACAATCAACCTCAACGCCGCCGGCGGCCGCATTGCGCTGGTTAGCAACAACACGGCGCTGACGAGCAACCCCAGCCCCAGCGGCCCTGGCATCGTTGATTTTGTGGGCTACGGCACCTCGGCCATCACCTACGAAGGCGCCGACCGGGCAGTAGCGCATAGCAATACCAGCAGCACGGAGCGCAAAGCCTTTGAGGGGTCGAGCAGTTCTTCGATGGGTGCCAGCGGCCCCGATGCCACCATCGGCAACGGCTACGACAGCAACGACAACCAGCGCGACTTTGTGGGGCGCGCCGTGCCCGAGCCTCAGAACGCGTCTTCCGCGCCGGAAGTGCCGATTGCCACCGCGGTGTTTTACAACACCAAGAACCCCGCGGGCACGCTCGACAACCTGGCCACCTACAGCAGCACGCGCGACGGCAACGGGCCGTCGCCCACCAGTTTCGACGGCAATTACCAGGCCTTCCTCATCAGCGGAACCAACCGAACGCTGGCCGCCAACTGGGCCGTGACCGGCACCGGGTCCCGGGCGGTGCTGCAAGCCGATGCTTCGTTCACCATCCCCGTAGCGTACAGCTATACGGGCACTATTGACTTGAATTTTGGTGCCACCCTGCTGGACCTCAACCCGGCACAGAGCGTGGGTTTTGGGTTTCTGGACGCTGGCAGTACGGTTGAATTTGCTCAAACGTCGGCCTACACGGTGCCGACGCCGGCCAGCCCTGGATACGGCAACCTCACGTTGCGCAACGCCACCAAGCGCTTGAGCGCCGGCGATACCTTCGTGCAAGGCAATCTGTTGGTGGACAACGTGGGGGCATCGGGCTCGGATGTTTTTGGCGGTGCGCCGGGCGCGGCTTCCACGTTGAGCCTGCGCGGCAACCTCACCCTGCAACGCACCGTCAACTTCAGCGCTGGGGGCGACGACCGGATTGCGGTAGTTCTCACCAACCCGTTGACTGAGCAAGTACTGAACGGCGGCGGCAACGCCATCAAACTCTTCCGGTTGTCGACTCTGGCAAACCCGAGCAATGCGGCTGCGGCCCTAATCGACGCACGCTTGGCGGACGGCACCAGCAACCTGGAACTGGGCAACACCCAAACAGCTGGAGGCGGGTACGACTTGGCTGGCAGTACCGTTTTGGCCGTGGGCAACAACACCCTGAGCTTCGTAGCCAATGGGCAAAACACCATCGGCGAAGGCACCGGCCAATTGGACTTGACATCCAACTCCAACCTGATATTCAGAAAAAATGGTCCGGTCGGCCTGGGCGCCTTGCGCCTCACTGCTGGCAGTACCCAGCTCAACAACCTGACCGTAGACGCGCAGGGTGGGGGCGGCCCCACGGCCGTCGCCAATAGCCTTGCGCTGGGAGCTAATGTTGCCAGCTTCGCCGTAAACGGCACCCTCACCCTCGCCAACGGCGGCCTGACCATAGGCAACAACGTGTTGACGCTGAATGGCCCAGTGCAGGCCGCAGCCACGGGTTTCATACGCGGTGCCGCCGCTGCAAGGTTGGTTATTGCTGGCGCGGGCAGCCTGAGCGCTTTGAATTTTGGGGGCACCGGGCTTAGCTCACTCACCCTAAATCGGGTGGGCGCCACCCTCGCGCTGGGTACCAACCTAACAGTCAATGCCGCCCTCACGCTGACCAATGGCATTTTGAGCATCGGCGCGCATATTCTTAACTTGAACGGCACCATTGCCTCGACTACCACCGGCCTGCTGAGTGGCACTACGTCTTCGGACTTACTCATCGAAGGAAGCGGCCCATTGGGCAGTATTGCTTTCGCGCAGTCGCTGGGAGTTTTGCGCACCTTAAACTTGAATCGTCCCGGTGGCACGCTAACTGTGACAAGCACGCCGTTGCAAGTAACCAACACTACCCTAACGAATGGCATTCTAAGCTTGGGTACTAATGTGTCACTCACCATCGCTGGTGTGCTTACGGTAATTGACCCAGCTGTGGCCCTGTTTGCTGGCACGCCCACTTCTAGCCTCAATTTTACTGGGTCGGGAGCTATTGGCCCGTTGGCCTTTGTAAACGGGCAAAACGTGTTGCAGGCCCTGTCTTTGGCTCGTACGAGTGGCGCGGTACCCACCGCAGAGTTGCGGACAAGCCTTACCGTAAACAGTCTCACTCTCACCCGTGGCCGTATTTTCGCTCCTGACCTCACGACCAAGCTTATCGTGATTCCTGGTGGCAGTGTGTCGGCGGGTGGAATTAATGGCTACACCAATACCTTGACCTTGGCGTCGATAACCAACTTCACCACGGAGAGGGTGAGTTTGGCCTTCCCCTTAGGCGTTAATGACCAAGTGCGGCCCCTGACTTTCACGGTGACCGACCAAGTAATTGGCACCACTAGCTACACCGCTCGCCAATACGAAGCTCCTTCGCCGGCGCGCACGTTGCCCCCCACGCTGGTGCGTGTTTCACGAATTCGCTACTACAGTGTTGTGCGTGAAAGCGGGACCAGCACTTTAAAAGAGGCTAGTATTCGCTTGAGTTATGTCGCCGCCAACGATGGGGTGACTACCGCCAACGCCCGCCAGTTGCGAGTAGCCATGACTGACCCCGCCGACAACACCCGCTGGAAAGACACCGGGGGGGAGGGCGATGGCACTGGCATTACCTCCTCCACATTTCCAGATGGCCCGCTGGGCGATTTCACACTGGCCACTGACCAGGATACCCCTCCGACCGCCAATCCGCTACCTGTGGAGCTCGCGCGTTTCGACGCTGCACGTCAAGGCAGCAACGTAGCCGTGAACTGGGCCACCGCCAGCGAAAAGAACAGCGCCCACTTCGAAGTGCAGCGCAGCCTCAACGGCCGCGAGTTTACCACCGTGGCTACTGTGGCCGCCCAAGGCAACAGCACGCAGCTCAGCGCCTACACTGCCCTCGACAAGTCGGCTCCGAACGGCGTCCTCTACTACCGGCTTCGCCAGGTTGACCGCGACGGCACTGTGGCTTACTCGCCGGCCGTGACCGTGAGCGGCTCCGGCCTCACCACCAAGGTGTTGCTGTACCCCAACCCGGCCAAGTCCTACGTTAGTTTTCAGGCCGACGCGCCCACGCCTTACCGCGTGTTCAACCAAGTGGGCCAAACCCTACTGCGCGGTACCACCCAAGCTGGTACGGCCACCGTGCAGGTCAGCACGCTGCCGGTTGGCCTCTACTTCCTGGAAATGCAAACCCCCGCCGGACGCGTGGTGCAGCGGTTCGAGAAAGAGTAATTACCTGACCTGAACCGCGGAATTTCGCAGACTAAATCAGCCACGATAGAGCACAAAAAAAGGCCACCAATCGGTGGCCTTTTTTTGTGCTCTTTCTAAACAGTCAGAACGACCGTAAATGAATCTGCGAAATCCGTTTAATCTGCGAAAATCTGCGGTTCAGACAGAAAAGCTCTCGCCGCAGCCGCACTCGCGCGAGGCGTTGGGGTTGTTGAACTGAAAGCCTTTGCCGTTGAGGCCGTCCGAAAAGTCCAGCTCGGTGCCGGCCAGGTAGAGGAAGCTCTTCATATCGACCACCACGCGCACGCCCTTGTCCTCGAACTCCTGGTCCATGGGGCGCACCTCGTTGTCGAAGTCCAGCTTGTAGCTCAGGCCCGAGCAACCGCCGCCGGCCACCGAGGCACGCAGGCGGTAGGTTTCGTCGAGGTGCGCGTCGCTCATCAGGCGAGTCACTTTCTCTTTGGCTTTATCAGAAACGGTAATCATGGCAGTAAGGGAGGCCTTGTGAATGCGGGTGCGCGTAAATGGGCCCGCAATTTAGACACATTATAAACAAGCGGGTGCGGTACTTGGTTCGCACCCGCGTTCGCGCACGCCTAATGTGCTAAGAGCTAGGGTTTAGCACTACGCTGAATACGGTAATGGTGTTCAGGTCGCGGCCGAAATACAGCTTGTCCAAGGCCTCATAAGCATTATGCGCCCGGAAATAGGATGTCTGCAACTCTCGGTCGCCGCGGGCGCGCCACTGCAGGGTGTAAGAGCTTTCGGTGTCGCGCAGGCGCTTCACGTAATCAAGCATTTTCTGCAGGCACTCAGCTTCGTCCCGACCCGTTTCATAGCGAAACAAAAAGCTTTGCTGGTGCCGCGGGTTCACCGTGATGAGGTCCAGGCGCGTTTGCCCTTCCACTTCCCGAAACTCAAATTGCAGTTGCTCGGGCGTCAGGCCCAGGTATTGTTGAATTTCCCGTTGCAGGCGTGCTGCTTCGTATTCGTCGGTCATCTATTCAATGAGCGAATGAGTGAATTTTGAATGGGTGAATGGAAAAATGAAAAAGGGTGAACGAGCAAATTGGCCAACGGCCCGTTCACTCATTCACCCATTCAAAATTCACCCATTGACTAGTGGTGCGCCAGTTCCAAAGCGGGCAGGCCGTTCTTCACGCGGTAGTCCGAAATGGCCGACTTGATGGCGTCTTCGGCCAGTACCGAGCAGTGGATTTTCACGGGCGGCAAGGCCAGCTCTTCCACAATCTCCATGTTGTCGATGGCCAAGGCCTCGTCAACGGTTTTGCCTTTCAGCCACTCGGTGGCGAGCGACGACGACGCGATGGCCGAGCCGCAGCCGAAGGTTTTGAATTTGGCATCGGTGATGGTGTTGGTGGCTTCGTCAACCTCGATTTGCAGGCGCATTACGTCGCCGCACTCGGGTGCGCCCACGAGGCCGGTGCCTACGTTCTTTTTGCTTTTGTCCAGCGTGCCCACGTTGCGGGGATTGCTGTAGTGGTCAATTACCTTATCGGAGTAAGCCATGGCTTTTATTAATGAAGAATTACGAATGAAGAATGAGGAATTGAAGCAATTGAGGCAACAGAAGCAAATTCTTCAGTCCTCATTCTTCATTCCCCATTGTATTAATGTTCTGCCCACTCAATCTTGCTGAGGTCGACGCCTTCCTTGAACATCTCCCACAGGGGCGACATTTCGCGGAGCTTGGTCACGGCTTCTTTTACGTGGTTGATGGCGTAATCGATTTGTTCGTCGGTGGTGAAGCGGCTCAGGCCGAAGCGCAACGAGGAGTGCGCCAAGTCGTCGCTCAGGCCCAGGGCCTTGAGTACGTAGCTGGGCTCCAACGAGGCCGAGGTGCAAGCCGAGCCGGAAGATACGGCCAAGTCCTTCACGCCCATCATCAGGCCTTCGCCTTCCACGTACTTGAAGCTGATGTTGGTAACGTGGGGCAGGCGGTGTTCCACCGAACCGTTCACGTAGCTTTCTTCCAGCGTGGTGAGTTCTTTTTCGAGGCGGTCGCGCATGGCGCTCAAGCGAGCGGTGTCGGCCTCCATCTCCTGCATGGCCAGCTCGCAAGCCTTGCCGAGGCCCACAATGCCGGGCACGTTGAGGGTGCCGGAGCGCATGCCGCGCTCGTGGCCGCCGCCGTCCATTTGGGCGGTTACTTTCACCCGGGGGTTCTTGCGACGCACGTAGAGCGCGCCCACGCCCTTGGGACCGTACATTTTGTGGGCCGTGAAGGCCATGATGTCGATGCCGTCGGCGATGACGTCCACCGGAATCTTCCCTACCGCCTGGGTGCCGTCCGTCATGAACAAGGCGCCGTGGCTGTGGGCAATTTTAGCGATTTCGCGGATGGGCTGGATGGTGCCGGTCTCGTTGTTGCCGTACATGATGGTCACCAGAATGGTCTGGGGCGTCATGGCGGCTTCGAGCTCTTCGAGGCTGATAAGGCCCTGCTCGTTTACGGGCAGGTAGGTCACGCGGCCGCCCAGCTTCTCGATGTGCTTGCAGGTGTCGAGCACGGCTTTATGCTCGGTGGTGCAGGTGATGACGTGGTTGCCTTTCTGGCTGTACATCTCGAACACGCCCTTGATGCCGAGGTTGTCGGACTCGGTAGCGCCCGAGGTAAAGATGATTTCCTTGGGGTCGCAGTGGATGAGCTTGGCAATTTGCTCACGCGAGTAGTCCACGGCTTCTTCGGCGGCCCAGCCGAAGGGGTGGTTGCGCGAGGCCGCGTTGCCGAATACTTCGGTCAGGTAAGGCATCATGGCCTCCAGCACCCGCGGGTCGAGGGGCGTGGTGGCGTTGTTGTCGAGGTAAATAGGGAGCTTAAGCATTGCGCGCAGCAGTAGTGACAAGTGGTAAACCAGCGGAAAGCCGATACCCTAATAGAACACGGTTCCGGGGCAATCAGTTTTCTTTGGTCCCACAAAAGTAGATACAATCTAAACAAGGAAATGCGTAGACGCAGGGCCCCAACGAAAAATGCTCGGCAAAGCCCTTTGTTTTCGGCCCCAGTACTCATTACGCAGCCTTTACATTCCTCTTCATGCTCACCAACCTCGAACACCTCGGCCTGGCCGTGCAAGACCTGGAAGCCGCCACCGCGCTCTACACCACACTGCTTGGCGCGGCCCCTTATAAGAAGGAGCACGTGGCCAGCGAAGCCGTCGATACGGTCTTTTTCCAAGTGGGTGGCTCCAAGATTGAATTACTGGCCGGCACCTCGCCGGATAGCGCCATCACGAAGTTCCTGGCCAAAAAGCCCGAGGGCATCCACCACGTAGCTTTTGAAGTGGACGACATCCGGGCCGAAATGGTGCGGTTGAAAGCAGAGGGCTTCGTGCTGCTAAACGAAGAGCCCAAGCGCGGCGCCGACAATAAGCTGGTGTGCTTTGTGCATCCCAAGAGTGCGACCGGCGTATTGGTCGAACTTTGCCAGACCATTAAGTAGCGTGGTCGTACCCGGAGGGACTCTGCAATTCCGCGCCTGCCTGAATGAAGCTATAATTTCCCCGCCATGCGCGGACTCGCAGAGTCCACGCTACATTTTTGTCTCACATGAACCGTTTCCAGCAAGAAGTAGAAGCCGCCGTGGATGCCCTGCTGCTGCAGCAAGTCATCCTGTACCCCACCGATACCGTGTGGGGCCTGGGCTGTGACGCCGAAGCGCCGCCGGCCGTGAAGCAGCTGTACCAGCTGAAAGGGCGGGAGGCCGGCAAGCCCAGCATCGTGCTGGTGGCCGATTTGGCGATGATGCGCCGCTACGCCGCCGAAGTGCCCGAAGAGTTGGAAAGCCTTTTGGCGGCCGACACCCGGCCAACCACGTACATTTTGCCCGCCGGCCGAGCCGTGGCGCCCGACTTGGTGGCGCCCGATGGCACGGTGGGCCTGCGGCTGGTGAAGGACGAGTTTTGCTTTAAAGTGGTGCGGCGGCTGGGGCACGGCCTGGTGTCTACTTCAGCCAACAAAGCCCGAGAGCCCACACCCGCAGTCTACTCAGAGATAGACGCCGCCATCCTGCGCGGCGCCGACCACGTGGTAAACTGGCGGCAGGACGACGATACCCGCGTGGCGCCCTCGCGGGTGGTGCGGCTGGGCGCGGACGGGCAGCTGGAAGTGGTGCGGGAGTAGCCCGAAAGAGAAAGTAGCGCGAACTTTGTAGTTCG
>DASVTG010000311.1:0-6956 GCA_036387695.1 Hymenobacter sp.
TGGCTTCTGCCGAGGCGCTGGGGCCCGACAGCGCCACCACGCCACTGCCGGGCCACTGGTCGGCCGCGCAGGTGGTGCACCACCTGCTGTTCATCGAAGGCAACATTGTGCAATACGTCCAGAAAAAGGTGCACGCCGACGAAACGCTGCCGGGTGTGGGGCTATTTACCCGGCTGCGGGCCCGCTTTGTGCGGCTGCTGCTACGGCTGCCGGGCTTGAAGTTCAAGGCGCCACGCGGGGTGGCCACGCTCACCGACGCCGGCAACGTGCCTTCGCTGCCCGAGCTGCGGCGCACTTGGGAGGCCAGCCGGCGCCAGCTCGAACGCCTGCTCAACGAGTACCCCGGCCGCTTGCTCAACCGCGCCATTTTTCCGCACCCGCGTTCAGGCCGCATCACCATTTACCAAGTGATGGAGTTCCTGCTCGACCACCTGCTTCACCACCAGCAGCAGATGGGCCGCATCACAAAGGCGTTGCGCCCGGGTCCGGCCGCGGTGGTTGAACGCTAACCCACTTTAGCCGGCGGGCGCCTCCGCAGCAGGCAATTGGTTAAGAAAGGCGGACAGCTCAGCGGGCGGCAACGTCAGCTTGCGCCGGTCGAGGTCGAGCCAGGCCCCATCAACCGTAACGGTGGCGGCCACCCGGCCGTCGGCCTTGTAAATGGTGTGCACAATGGTCCAGCGCGCGCCGTCGGCGCTGGCCGAAACGAGTTGGCCGTCCACGCGGATTTCTTCGCCGATGCCTATTTCCTTCAGGTATTTGGTTTCTTCCCGAAACAAGATGGGCCCCAGGCGTAGCTCGGCAAACCGGGCCATTCCGAAGCCCGCTTTCGAGAGCACCACCACGCGCTGGTCGGCGGCAAAGTCGGCGTAGGCGGAGTGGCGCATGTGTCCATTGGGGTCCATGTCAGCCCAGCGGGTGCGATATGTTACAGCGTTTTCAGTCATGATTATAAGTAATGAGTAATTTTCAATGAGGAATGAAGAATGAACAATGAGCAAACTGGTTTTTGGTGATTGATTGCTCATTGTTCATTGTTCATTCCTCATTTAATTCAACGGTGTGAGCCGCACCAGGTATTGCTCGTCATCGTCCTCGCCCAGAAACTCGGCCGCATAGCCGGCGGTTTCGGCTGCGTCGTTGAGCAGGGCCGCGTCGATGAACAACCAGGGAAAAGAGTCCCCTTTGCGGTCTTCGTAGCTGAGCGAGTACTCCACCTCACCGTAGTAAGGCCCGTTCAGGTTGATGAGCAGCGCGCCGTCCTCGTCTTCGTAGAGGTAGCGCACGTCGGAAGAAGTGGCCAATATCTGGCCGCCGGGGGCGAGCAAGGTGCGCGCGTGGGCCAGAAACTTATCGAGGCCGGCCAAGGTGCCGGCCAGTCCCAGCCCGTTCATGAGCAGCAGCACAGTGTCGTAGGGCAGCTCGGTGGGCGGCAGCGGGTCGAACAGGTCGTGGCGGGCCACGTTGCGCACCCCGCGCTCGGTCATGACTTGCACCGCGCCGGCCGACACGTCCACCGCTCTCACGTCGAAGCCGCGGCTTTGCAGTTCCAGGCTGTGGCACCCGGCCCCGGCTCCCACGTCGAGCACGCGGCCCCGGCATTCGTCGAGGGCCAAGCGCTCCAGCTCAGGCATTTGCAGCAAGGTCCGGAAGAAATAAGAAGCGGGCAAGGGCTCGTCATCGGCCACGTTGCAGTGCACGGTGAGCGAGGCTTCGGCAGCGCCGCGATGGTAAGCCAACAGGCCTTGGCCCAGAATGTCAGGAGCTTTGGTGGTCGTCATGGAATGATGGGTGCAAACTGGCCAAGGCGGCGGGCAGCGGCGTTGAGGGCCGAAAAGTACCCAAAACTTCGCTGAGACCGGATGGGTTTGCATCGTACGTCTTTTTAGCGTCATCCGCCATGCTCCCCCAAAAACTTCGCAAAGGCCAGCTGCCCACCAAAGTATGCGCCACCTGCGGCCGTCCCTTCGAGTACCGCAAAAAGTGGCGCGCCAACTGGGAAGCCGTGAAATACTGCGGCGAAAAATGCCAGCGCAACCGTTCGGCGGCCAATGCTTCCGAACTCCCGGCCTGACGGTGGGCGGCCCGCGGCCGTATCTTTTCGGCCCCAAGCGCGTTTTGAACCCGCGCAGGCCTCGTCACTACTCTTTCAAATTTCCGCCGCTCCATTCCATGGCTTCCAATCTTGACTACCTGGACCCCGCTCTCATTCCGCTGGAAGAAAAAGCCAAAGCCTTCCTCGAAACTGAAAAAGCCCTGCACCGCACCACCGAAGCCTTGAAGCAAGGCCCGGCACAATCCCGCGAGCAGACCCAGGAAACCAGCGAGCTATCGAAAAAAGTGGAAAGCCTGAAAGGAGATTTGGCCCGGTTGGAATCCGAAATCATGGCCCTGCTCCCCACCCGCGACGAATGGGTGAAAGTGAACCTGGGCTACGGCCCCAGCCGCATAGGAGCCTGGCACGTGCCCGCCACTGCCACCGCCCCCGAGCACTACAAAGTGCGGGTGATACATTAGGTGAGGTGGTGAGGTGTGAGGTGGTGAGTTTGAGGTTTCATTGGCGCAGATGGCGCATTCTGAACGTCAAACTCACCACCTCACCTAGTGCCCCGAGTCCCAGTCGTAGCCGAGCTCGGCCCAGTAGTCTTTCGGCCGGCTGTCGGCGAAGGCGATGGTGCCGATGCGCTTGAGGTGCTTGATGCCGTATTTAAGCGGCGTGACCAGCCGCAGCGGCGCGCCGTGCTCCGGCGTGAGGGCTTTGCCGCCCATTTCGTAGCACAGCAGCGTTTGGGGGTGCAAGGCGCTGGCCATGTCGAGCCCCACGTAATAGGCTCCATCGGGCGTGAGCATGCCCACGTACGGGGCCAAGTCAGCCGGTGGGTTCAAGGGGTCGGCGGGCCGGCCGCTGCGGGTAGCCAAGGGGTAGCGGGCCAGAAAGTCGGACAGGCGGGCGCCGGCCCAGTGCACCACCGTGCTCCAGCCCTCGATGCACTTGAGTTCGGTGGTCATTTCCACTCGCGGCAGCGCTTTGATGTCGGCCAGGGTGAACTCCTGGGTGCGGGCCGGGCCGTAGCCCTCCACGCGCAGGCGCCACGCGGCGGGGTCCAGCTCCTGCTTCAGGCCCACGTCGCCGTTTTTGCGGGGCATTTTGGCGCGGCTGCGGGCAAACTCGGGCGCCAGGCGGGTTTCCCTGAAATAGGCGCTGGTGAGGCGGCTGTTGGCGTCCAGCACCTTCCGCAACGGGTGCGGAATGCCGGCGTCGTCGGGCTGCGACAGCAGCCAACGCCACCCGCCCAGGCCCGCCAGACCAGCCAATCCCAGCCCAATAAAAGCGCGCCGCGAACGTCGCCGGGCCTCGGCCAGTACCTCGGCTTCGGGCCGGAGCGGGCCCTCCACGGGGTTTGGGGCAGAAGTTTCGTCTATCATGCCAGGCAAAAATTATTTGGTTGAAAGAGAAGAATCGGCCGCCGGCATGGACGTGGGTCCGGCCGTGATTTTGTGGGTAACGGGGTCAACTTCTTCAATCTCAAAACCCGCCACCATGGCCCGGAAGTTGTTCCACCCGGCCCGCACCACTTGCGCGATGTGGACCAGGAAAAACAGCACGTAGCCCATGGTAAGCGCGAAATGCAGAACGCGGGCAAACTCATACCCCCCCAACAAAGCCGTCAGCCAGCCAAACTGCACTGGCTTGTAAATGGCCAGCCCCGTGAGCACCGAGCCCAGGCCCATGAGCACCACGCTGGTGTAGGCAATTTGCTGGGCCCCGTTGAATTTGCGCACCGGCGGCGCCTCTTTGCGCAGGCCCAGGTCGTGGAGCGTCACCTGAATGGCTTCTTTGAACGAATGGCGGTTGGGCAGCAAGTAGCGCCATTCACCGGAAAACAGGGTGTACAGCACGTACAGCAGCCCGTTCAGAAAAAACACCCACATCAGCACGAAGTGCCAAGCCATGCCTTGGGCCAGTTTGTGGTCGACGTGGAAGGCCTGGTAAAACGACTGCGGGAAGAACTTGAAGAGCGTGGTGTTGCCCCAGCCCAGGCGGTACACGTCGTTGGCCCAGTATATCCACATGCCGCTCCATATCATGAGGCTGAGCACCGGAAAATTAACCCAGTGAAACCAGCGAATGGCCAGGGAGTGCTTTTCAACGAGTTGTTTCATATGCAGCGAAGCAGCGGGTAAGCCAGCGCAAGGTACAGCCGGGCGTTTGGGCCGAACTTCCGCTCAGTCGTTTGGCTAGACGCCTGGGCCGCGCTGGCCTTACAGCGCCAAAAGCAAAAAAAGTGGCGTCCCAAAGGGGCGCCACTTTCCATACCAAAACACCTTAAAAAACTATTCTTTCACGAAGAGGTCAACAACAATTGCACCAAAAGATTCCGTGATGAAAAGCTTTTTGATTTACTTACTCATAACAAGTAGTTTAACTGAAAAATGTTCTTCGATAAACACAAGTTTTCACCGCAAACGTTGTCGGTGTGCTTAAGCTTATCGCATCATGCCGCCGGGGCCGCCTTTGCCCATGCCGCCCATCATTTTCTGCATCTGGGCCAGGCCGCCTTTGGTTTGGCTCATCTTGTTCATGGTGCGCATCATTTTGCGCATGTCGTCGAACTGCTTCATCAGCGCGTTTACCTGCTGAATGTCGGTGCCCGAGCCCTTGGCTAAGCGCTTTTTGCGCGAGCCGTTTATGAGGTCGGGGTTGGCCCGCTCCTGCTTGGTCATGCTCTTGATGATGGCCTCCACAGGCTTGAAGGCGTCGTCGTCGATTTCGACGTCCTTCATGGCCTTGCTCATGCCCGGAATCATGCCCATCAAATCCTTGATGTTGCCCATCTTCTTGATTTGCTCCAGTTGCGAGAGGAAGTCGTCGAAGTTGAACTGGTTCTTCCGAATTTTGGCGTTGATGCGCTTGGCTTCGTCCTCGTCGAACTGCTGCTGCGCGCGCTCTACCAGCGAAATCACGTCGCCCATGCCCAGGATGCGCTGGGCCATGCGGTCGGGGTAGAACAGGTCCAGCGCGTCCATCTTCTCGCCGGTCGAGATGAACTTGATGGGTTTTTCCACCACCGCCCGGATGCTGAGGGCCGCGCCGCCGCGCGAGTCGCCGTCGAGCTTGGTGAGCACCACGCCGTCGAAATTCAGGCGGTCGTTGAAGGTCTTGGCGGTATTCACGGCGTCCTGGCCGGTCATGGAGTCCACCACGAACAGCGTCTCGCTCGGGTTGATGGCCGCCTTCACGGCCTCAATCTCGCGCATCATCTGCTCGTCCACGGCCAGGCGGCCGGCGGTGTCGACGATGACCACCTTCTTGCCGGTTTTCCGGGCGTGCTCAATGGCATTGCGCGAGATTTCAACCGGGTTTTTGTTCTCGACTTCGGCGTACACTTCCACGCCGATTTGCTCGCCCAACACCTTGAGTTGGGCGATGGCGGCGGGGCGGTACACGTCGCAGGCCACCAGCAGCACGCCGCGGCCCTGCTTTTTGACGTAGCTGGCCAGCTTGCCGGCAAACGTGGTTTTGCCCGAGCCCTGCAGGCCCGAGAGCAGACTCACGGCCGGGTCACCCTTGATGGTGATGTCCTTCTTTTCGCCGCCCATCAGCTCGGTGAGCTCGTCGTAGACGATTTTGACCATGAGCTGGCCCGGCGACACGGCCGTGAGCACGTCGCGGCCCATGGCGGCGTCCTTAATTTTGTCGGTCACCTCTTTGGCAACCTTGTAGTTAACGTCGGCATCAACCAGCGCCCGGCGGATTTCCTTGATGGTGGCCGCGACGTTGATTTCCGAGATGCTGCCCTGGCCTTTGAGGGTCTTAATGGCCCGGTCGAGCTTGGTGGAGAGACTATCGAACATGAATCGCTGAGTTGAGCTGGAGTTAATGAGGGAGGCTGATTCCGTGCCGGCCGAGCGCCGGGAATCAGGCGGTTACTGAACCCCAAAAGTAACCACAAAAGGCCGAAAACCGGCACAGCGCGTACCTTCACGGCCCGCTTTCTGTTTCCCGTTTCTGTGCCCCTTCATCGTCCGCTGCGCCTCCTTGTCATTACCTATTATTGGCCGCCTTCGGGCGGGGCCGGCGTGCAGCGCTGCCTCAAGTTTGTGAAGCACCTGGGGCATTTTGGCGTGGAGCCCACCGTGATAACCGTGGACCCCGCCCACGCCACCTACCCGGTGCTCGACGAGAGCCTGCTGGCCGAAGTGCCGCCCGAAGTGCGCGTCCTCCGCACCAAAACCTCGGAGCCGTTCGAGAGCTACAAGAAGCTGACGGGCCGCGCGGTGCCCTACGGCGGCTTTGCCAACGAAGGCAAGCCGGGGCTGATGCAAAAGGCCCTGCGCTTCGTGCGCGGCAACTTGTTCATCCCGGACCCGCGCCGCGGCTGGAACCGCCACGCCCTGGCGGCGGCGGAGAAGCTACTGGCCGCGGGCGAAGAGTTTGACGCCGTGCTCACGTCTTCGCCCCCGCATTCTACCCAGCTCATCGGCCAGGAGCTGCAACGGCGCCACGGCCTGCGCTGGCTGGCCGACCTGCGCGACCCGTGGACGGACATTTACTACTACAAAGACCTGCACCACACGCCGCTGGCCACCTGGCTCGACGCGCGCTACGAGCGCCAGGTGCTGACCCAGGCCGATGCCGTGCTGGTGACTTCGCCCGAAACCAAGCGCATGTTTCTGGCCAAGCTGCCCCACCAGCCCTCGGCCAAGTTTCATGTGCTGCCGAACGGCTACGACGAATCCGACTTTCAGAAGCCGTCGCAGCCGCCCACCGACTGCCTGCGCATCACCCACACGGGCACCATCACGGAGCTCTACCGCATCGAGCGGCTACTGGAAACCGTGGCCGCCTGCGCCGCTGCGCACCCCGACGTGCCGCTGCGGCTGCGCTTCGTGGGACAGGTGTCGAAGGAATTGCGCCGTCAAATTGAGCGGGCCGGGCTGCTGCCCATCACGGA
>DASVTG010000312.1:0-4215 GCA_036387695.1 Hymenobacter sp.
TACCACGCTGCGGCGCTCGTCGGTGGGCGTGCGGGCGTATTCGTCGCTGCTCGAAAACACGTTCTTTCGGGGCGGCGCGGCCACGGTGCAAGTGACGCCCACGGTGCAGGCCACGGCCTTTGCGTCGCACAAAAACGTGGACGCCAACCTCCAGCAAAGTATAGATTCGCTGGCGCAGTTCGACGAGTTTACCTCGGGCCTGCTGTACACTGGCTTTCACCGCACGGCCTCCGAAATTGCCAACCGCCACGAGCTGGCCGAAACCGTGGGCGGCGGCCACGTGGGCTACACCAGCCGCAACGGCAACCTGGCCCTCGGGGCCACCGGCGTATTCACGCACTACGGCACGCCGCTGCTCAAACGCGCCGAACCATACAACCTATTTGAGTTCAGCGGCAAGGAAAACCTGGCCCTGAGCGTGCACTACAGCTACGTGTGGCGCAACCTGCTGCTCTTCGGCGAAACCGCTCGCAGCACGGGCGGCGGACTGGGCACCGTCAACGGCCTGCTCGCCAGCCTCGGGCCCACCGTGGACGCGGCCCTGCTGGTGCGGCACTACGACCCCACTTTTCACACCCTCTACGGCAACGCGTTCAGCGAAAACACCCGCAACATCAACGAAACCGGCGTGTACTTCGGCCTGAAAGTGCGCCCCGTGGCCCGCTGGGAAATCTCGGCTTACTACGACCAGTTTCGCTTTCCGTGGCTGCGCTACCGGGCCAGCGCCCCCACCGACGGCCACGACGCCCTGTTGCGCCTGGCATATTCGCCTTCCAAAACCAGCGTGCTCTACGTGCAGCTGCGCCAGCGCCTCAAGCCGCGCGACCTGCCCGCTGGCGATGCCCCCCGGCCCGTGCCGTTGCCCGGCGAGCAGCTGCGCCAGAGCATGCTGCTGTATTACAACACGGCCGCCACGGCCAACCTGGGGCTGCGCACCCGCCTGCAAGCCTCCCGCCTGCGCGACGACACCGGCCTGGCCTGGCGCCGCGGCTACGTGCTGGCCCAGGACGTGAGCTACCAAGTCAACCGGGCCCTCAAGCTTACGGCCCGCTATGCGCTGTTCGATGCCGACGACTACGACACGCGCCAGTACGTGTATGAGCAGGACGTGCTGCTGGCCGTGTCGGTGCCCGCGCTCTACGGCCAGGGCACCCGCATCTATGGCCTGGCCGAAGTCCGCGTGAACCGCGCCATCACGCTGTGGCTGCGCTACGCCGAAACGCGTTACCGCAATCAGGAAACGGTGGGCTCGGGCCTGGAGGAAATCGCCGGTCCGTTGCGGGGCGAAGTGAAAGCCCAAATGCGCGTCAAGTTTTAAGCGCAGCATGACCGTTTATGGTTTCTTATGGTTTCGCTATGCTGCGGCTGATGCCCATTTCCAAGCCGCGCAGTTCGGCCAGTCCGCGCAGGCGGCCGATGGCGGAGTAACCGGGATTGGTCTTTTTCTTGAGGTCGTCGAGCATCTGGTGGCCGTGGTCGGGGCGCATGGGCAGGCTGACCTGCCGCTGGCGCATCACCTGAATGAGCTCGCGCATCACGGCAAACATGTCCACGTCGCCTTCCAGGTGGTTGGCTTCGTAAAAATTGCCAGCCTCGTCGCGCTGGGTGCTGCGCAGGTGAATGAAGTGGATGCGCTCGGCAAACTGGCGCACCATGGCCGGCAAGTCGTTATCGGCCCGCACGCCAAAGGAGCCGGTGCAAAAGCACAAACCGTTGTGCAGCGAGGGCACGGCCGCCGCCAAAGCGGCCACGTCCCCGGCCGTGCTCACCACGCGCGGCAAGCCCAGAATGGGGTAGGGCGGGTCGTCGGGGTGAATGGCCAGGTTGATGCCCACTTCCTCGGCCACCGGCACAATGGCTTGCAGAAATAGCACCAGGTGCTGCCGCAGCTTCTCCGCGTCGATGCCTTGGTACGCATCCAGCGCCTGCTGAAACTGCTCCAGCGTGAAGCTCTCCTCGCTGCCGGGCAGGCCGGCGATGATGTTGCGTTGCAGCTGCTCTCGCTCAGTGTCGCTCATGGCGCCCAGGCGGGCTTCGGCTCGGGCCATTTCTTCGGGCGTGTATTCCTCCGTGGCGCCGCGCCGCTTCAGCAGCAGCGCGTCGAAGGCCACGAAGGCGTCTTTCTCGAAGCGCAGGGCTTTGGAACCGTCCTCTACTTCGTAGGCCAAATCGGTGCGCGTCCAGTCGAGCACCGGCATGAAATTGTAGGTGACCGTGTGAATGCCGCAGGCCGCCAGGTTGCGCAAGCTGGTTTGATAGTTGGCGATGTACTCCTTGAACTGGCCCGTGCGGGTTTTGATGTTTTCGTGCACGGGCACGCTTTCCACCACGCTCCAGGTGAGGCCGGCGGCAGCTACTTCAGCTTGGCGCTTTTGGATTTCGGCCACGGGCCAAACCGCGCCGTTCGGGAGGTGGTGCAGGGCCGTGACCACGTCGGTGGCGCCGGCCTGGCGGATGTCGGAGAGGCTAACGGGGTCGTTGGGGCCGTACCAGCGCCAGCTTTGAATGATGGGCATTGTTAGTTCGGGGTTGTTGGAGTCAGGCAATGCGCTGCCCGGCTTCTGTTGCTGCTCGCTACTTCGTTGCTCGCTAAAGCGGTTGCCAAGTTAATTTACGGAGGTAGAGACGCAACATCTTGCGTCTCATCGGCCGCGCCGGTCGCACACCATCGTTCCACGACGAGACGCAAAGTGTTGCGTCTCTACCTTGTTCAACCGCCCCATCCACCAGAATACTCACGAACCTGTTAAGTGTCTCTTTGTAAAGAATAACCCAATAAAAAAGCTGCCTGAATTTTCAGGCAGCTTTTCTAATACAGCGGGCTGAAGCGCTTAGCTTTCCGTCTTTATCAGCACCACTTGGCCCTTGTCGGCAACGCTGATTTTGCGGCGGAAATCCAGGTAGCCGGTGTAGGCGGTGCGGGGCATCCGGGCGCGCTTCAGCTCCAGGCGGCGGATGTACTGAATCGTGCCATCGGGCAGGGCGGTGTATTGACTGGCGTAAGAGCCGTAGGCGGTGCTGAATTGCACGGCCGCGGGCAGGGTTTCGGGGTGGAAGCCCGCGGGCAAGTGCAGGCGCACGGTGTCGGCGTGCAGGCTGGCGCGGGGCAGCCACACGGCGGCTTGCCGCTCGCCCACTTGCGCGGGCAGGGCCGGCAGGCGGCTCAGCAGGTTGGGGTTGACGAAGACGCGCTTGCCGCTGGGCATGGCAAAGCCCGGCAAGGCCAAGCCGAGCGTCTCGACCACGCCGGGGGCGGGGCCGTACCCGGTGGGGCCGGCCGGCATAGCGGCCAGGTTGAACTTGGTGAGCGTGAACGTGGGCAGCTTGAGCCGGTCGGTGACGTATTTCTTCTGTTCCACCGGCCCCAGCTCGTGCAGCAGCTGGGCGTAGAGGTCCTGTTCCTGGCCGGTGCGCAGGGTGCGGGCCGTGGCCGTGGCGCTGCCCACGGCGTCCAGAAACAAGTCGATGCGGCGCACCTGGCGGTTTTCGGTGGCGCCGTAGCGCGGAGTGGCCACCAGCCGCCCGCCCTCGGGCGTGAGCAGCAGGGCGTGGCGGTTGCCCGTGAAGCTGCCCATGTAGCCGAACGCCTCGGTTTGGCTGGTGCATTCCAGCCACAGCGTATCGGGGCGGCCGGCTTGGGCCATGGGCACGCACAAAATGGCGTGGTTGAACTGCGAGCTGGGGAAGTCGCCGCGCACGTCGGCGTGGTCGGAGCCCGCGCCCACCAAGGCCACGTAGGCCGGCACGTTCGCGGCCGCCAGCAGCGCCTTGGTGTAGTTGCTCAGGGCTTTGCAGTCGCCGTAGCCGCTGCTGGCCACGGCGCTGGCCGGAAAGGTTTGCCAGCCGCCCAAGCCCAGCTGCACCGAAATGTAGCGGGTGCTGCCCTGCAGCATTTCGTACACGCGCTGGGCGCGGGCGCGGGCATCGGGCACGTCCTTCACCAGGGCTTGCACCTTGGCCAGGGTGGCGGGCGGCAGCTGGTCGCGCCCGGCGTTCAGCTCATAGTTCCACTGCCCAAAGCCTTGCCACGTGGCCGCGGTGCCCTTGTGGCCCTGCACCTCAAACGTGCCGGGGGCCATGGCCACGGCCGGGGTCATTTCGTCGAAAGGCGGCGCAAATTCTTCGTCCTCGGCCGCGGGCAGGTTGGCCAGCTGCCATTGGTAGGTTTCCTGGCTACCGGCCGTGGTGCGCACCACGGCGGCCCCGGCCGGCAGC
>DASVTG010000313.1:0-5063 GCA_036387695.1 Hymenobacter sp.
TTGTAGTTCGCGTCCCCGCGCCGTTATCATCGTTCGGGTATCGTTCGGGGACGCGAACTACAAAGTTCGCGCTACTATTCGCGCTGGCTACAGGGCTCTCGCCTGCTGTTTGATTAGTTTTACTGAATTCATGATTTTAAAGAAAGCGCGTGTTTTGGTGGTCGATGACGACACCGACGTCTTGTTTGCCGTGCGCATGCTGCTCAAGCCCGAAGTGCAGGAGGTGGTGACCGAAAAGAACCCCGAGCTGCTGCTTTCCCTGCTGAGCAAGCAGCGCTTCGACGTGATTTTCCTGGACATGAATTACAAGAGCACCCTCGGCAGTGGCAACGAGGGCCTGTATTGGCTCGGACGCATTCGCGAAAAGGACCCCACCGCCACGGTTATCATGATTACCGCCCACGGCGAAATCAGCATCGCCGTGCGCTCCCTAAAAGCCGGCGCCACCGACTTCATCGTGAAGCCCTGGCACAATGCCCAACTGCTGGAAACCCTGGCCGCGGCCCTGGCGCCCAAAGAAGCCGGCAAGACTATTCCTGCGCCCGCCGCCCCACGCCGCCCGGCCTCCTTCGCCGAGTTTGCCTTGCTCGGGGAGTCGGAGGCCATGCAGGAGGTGTTTCACAAAATTGAAAAAGTGGCCCCCACCGAAGCCAACGTGTTGTTGCTTGGTGAAAACGGCACCGGCAAAGAACTGGTGGCCAAAGCCCTGCACCAAAAGTCTTTCCGGGCTGCCAAGCCTTTCATCACGGCCGACCTGGCGGCCATGAGCGAGGGCATCTTCGAGAGTGAACTGTTTGGGCACAAAAAGGGCGCCTTTACCGATGCCCGCGAGGACCGGCAGGGCCGGTTTGCCGCGGCCTCTGGCGGCACCTTGTTTCTGGACGAAATCGGCAACATTTCGCTGGCCCAGCAAGCCAAGCTGCTCACGGCCTTGCAAAATCGCCACGTGATTCCAGTAGGCAGCAACACGCCGGTGCCCGTTGATATCCGGCTGGTGTCAGCCACCAATGCGCCGCTCTACGAGCTGGCCGCCCAGCAGCAGTTCCGCAAAGACCTTATCTATCGCCTCAACACCGTCGAAATCACGCTGCCGCCCCTGCGGGCGCGGGGCGACGACGTGCTGCTGCTGGCCCAGCACTTTGCCGGCGTGTATGCCGCCCGCAACCGCAAGGTCACGCCCGCCTTCCAGCCAGCCACGCTGCAGAAGCTGCGCGAACACCCCTGGCCGGGCAACGTGCGCGAGCTGCAGCACGCCGTGGAGCGGGCCATCATTCTGGCAGAAGGCGACGTGCTGCGCCCGCAGGATTTTCACTTTTCGGCCATGGAAACGGCGGGCGCGGCCACAGCGGAAGCGGAAGGGCCGTTGCAGCTGAGCGCCGTGGAGAGAAGCACCATCTTGCGCGTGATTGAGCGGCACAACGGCAACATCACCAAAGCCGCAAAGGAACTGGGCCTCACCCGCACGGCGCTGTATCGGCGGCTCGAAAAGCATGACCTCTAAGCGCCTGGAAACTGGTATTGTACTGCGGCTGGCGGTTTTGCTCGGCCTGCTCTACGCCGCCGAGCGGGCCGTGGAGCACGGCAGGCCTGCGCTGTTGGTGTTGGCGGTTTTGCTCATTGCCGGCGCGGTGTGGGAACTGGGCCGGCACGTCACACGCGGCACGCAGGCGCTGGCCAATTTTCTGCTGGCCGTGAAGTACCGCGACTTTTCGCAGCACTACAACGAGGCGCACCCCGACCGGTCGTTGCGGCCGCTGCACGCCGTGTTCAACCAGCTTAGCGCCACGTTTCGGCAGCTTAGCGCCGAGCGGGAGGCTCAGTTTACCTACCTGCAAACGGTGCTGGAACTCATCGATACGGGCATTATTTCCTACGATGAAACCGGCAAGGTGGAGTCCATCAACGAGTCGTTTAAACGGACGTTGGAGCTGCCTTATCTGAAAAGCATGGCCACCCTGCAAAAGCGCTACCCAGTGCTGCACGAGGCCATTGGCCAGTTGCATCCGGGCGTGTCGACGGTGATTAAGCTCAGGGTGGGCGGGCAGACCATGCAGCTCTTGCTTTCGGCCACGCAATTCCGGCTGCAGGAGCGCGAGTTCACGCTCGTGGCCTTCAAAAACGTGAGCCTTACTCTCGATGAAACCGAGACCGAGGCCTGGCAAAAACTGCTGCGCGTGATGACCCACGAAATCATGAACTCGGTGGCACCCATCGCCTCGCTGGCCGACTCGCTGCGCCGCGACCTGCGCAGTCAACTTGACACGCCTGCCTTTGCTGCCCCCGATATGTTGAGGGATGTGGCCGAAGGAATCCGCATCATCCAGCACCGCAGCGAGGGCCTGCTGCGGTTTGCCCAAGTGTACCGCGACTTTAGCACCATCAGCGCGCCTTTGGTGACCACCGTATCCGTGCAAAAGTTATACGATAACCTTACACGGTTGATGAGTACGCAGCTAAGTGAAGGTGGCATTGAGTTACTTACCTCGGTGACCCCAGATGATTTGCATATCCAAGCCGATGAGCGCCTGATGGAACAGGCGCTCATTAATCTTGTACTCAACGCTTGTTTTGCCACACGATTGAGTGCGCACCCATGCATTCACTTGCGGGCCCAAGCACAGGAGAGCGGGCGGATTCACCTGGAAGTAATCGATAACGGCACCGGCATACCCGACGAGGTATTGGAAAGCATTTTCATTCCTTTCTTCACTACACGCGCCGGTGGCTCTGGCATTGGTCTGAGCTTGGCCAAGCAAATTATGCATCTGCATGGCGGCAACATCAATGTTAAAACCTCGCTGGGGGAAGGCACAACCTTTCTACTTGAAATTTAGTGCATTGTAGCTCACTTGAGAGACTCAGAAATAAGACTGCGCGCTTACGCAGGCTTATCAGGTACAGCGAAACGGTCGTGGCTGTTGCAGAACTCGGGTTCGTAGCGGGAAGATGCAAGGCAAGAAGGAGTTTCTCGGCCAAGAGGTGACCCGCTTTCGGCTAAGCGAGCGGGTGCCGCCCCATAACCTGTACCGCCGACTGGCGGAGCTCGTGGACTGGGACTTTCTCTATGCGGAAACGCGGGCCAGCCCTCGTTGGACCCGATGGTGTTCTTCAAACTCGTGCTGGTGGGCCGGCTGGAAAACCTCGTGAGCGACCGGCGCCTGGTCGAGCACTGCGCCCTGCGGCTCGACGTCCTCTGGTTTCTGGGCGACGAAGTGGACGAAGAGCTGCCCTGGCACTCGGCCGTGAGCCGCACCCGCCAGCTCTTACCGGCGGCGGTCTTCGAGCGCTTGTTCGGCCACGTCTTTGCCCGGTGCGCGGCCCGGGGCCTGGTCGCCGGCGACACGCAGGCCGTCGACTCGGCCCCCGTCAAGGCCAACGCGTCGCTCGATGGCGTGCGCGAAAAACAGGCGGCCGGGACTACTGAGCCACGCTTGGCCGGGGGCAATGAGCCGCCAGCGGTGCCGGCTGTGGGCTCCGTCGTGACGGCCCCGGCGCACCAACTGCGCCAACTGGCCACGGGCCAGCGCCGGCGGCAGGGCGCACCAACTGGGGCCCTGGGTGCCCGCCACGCACAGGCGCGGCGGCTCACCAACAAGCCCCACTACTCGCCCACCGACCCCGACGCGCGCATCTCCGTCAAACCCGGCAAAGCCCGGGCGCTGAACTCCCTCTGCAGCCTCGCCGTGGACACGGCCCACGGCGTCATCAGCCACGCGCAAGCGGATTTGGCCGATGGCCGCGACCGCCTGCATCCGCCCCGCTTGCTCACGGGTTTACAACACCGGTTGCGCGCCAACGAGTTGCCCCTACGCGACCTCCTGGCCGACGCCGGCTACGCCAACGGCGCCAACTACGCCCCCCTCGAAGCCGACCACATCACGGCTTGGATACCCGTTTTTGGCCAGTACAAGCCCGAAATCGAGGGCTTCCGCTACGATGCCCCGCAGGACGTCTACCACTGCCGAGCCGGCAAAGTGCTCTCGTTCCGCAAGTACGACACCCGGACCGACGGCGGGTGGCGCAAACTCTACTGGGCCACCTGCGTGCCCGGGGCCAAGCGCAAGCAGCTGACCCGCACCCTTTACGATGGCCCCTACCGCCGCGCCTGGCTGCGCCAGCAGACCCGGCGCGGGCAGCAGATGCGGCGCGTGCGCCAGGGCACCGTCGAGCCCGTCTTCGGCAACTTGCTGCCGCACTACGGCCTGCGGCGGATGAACGTGCGCGGCCTGGCCGGGGCTCACAAAACCATGCTGCTCACCGCCGGGGCCTACAACCTCAAAAAGCTGCTCAAGCACCGCCCGCAACGGCAGGGAAGCCTGGCCGTGGCCCTGCCCAGGCCCCTGCTGGCAGCCAACAGGCGCGCTGGGCGGCCAGGCCGGCGCGCCGAAGCGCAAACTTCGGCACGCGCCAAGCTGCTACCCAGAAACAGAACCACCCAAACCGGGTTCTGCAACAGCCACGGTCCGAAGCTAAACGCGGTAATTCAGTTTAAGAAGCCTTATTCTATCCGCTGTTCTTCAACTCCTTGGGCCACCTGATAGGGTTGGCTGAGGTTGAATTCATCGGGGCACACCAGCGGCTTGCTGAAGATTAAGGCGTGAAGTGGGGGCCAGCAACGCGGAAGAGGGACTCCTTCGAATGGTTTGGGTTAACCCGTACCGGGAAAACACGGACCCGCACACGTCCAAAAACGGCGTGGGCATTAGCAAGTCCGCCCGTTGGTTTGTCCGGAGGTAGTCGGCGAAGTGCGAAAACTGCCACGCTAAGTCCACCCAGTGCCCACCGGCCCGTCCGTGCGCTTCGTACAAGGTGCCCAGCAGTTCGGGCTGTGGCTGCGCCCTTGACCTCGAGTTCGACCCGTGCGCGTAATTGAGCAAGACGGGGTGGTCGGCATACACGCGGAACTGGTTGTAGAGCCGTTTGTAATCGCGCAAGCTGTTGCCAAAGCCGAAGGTGGCTTCCGAGCAGCGTACCTGCCACCGCTGCGACGTTTCTTCGAACGTGTGTTCGTCTTCTATCCGGCCGTCGATGGTTAAGAACACATCCGTGCATGCATTGGCCAG
>DASVTG010000314.1:0-3795 GCA_036387695.1 Hymenobacter sp.
CGTGGAAGTACACCCGCAGCGCGTTGCTGCCGGCTTTGAGCTGCGGCTTCACGTCCGCTTTCCACTGCCGGAACATGTTGTCGGCCACGATGACCTTCACGTTGTTCACGTACACGTCGGCGTAGGTGTCCAGCCCGTCGAAAGTGAGGTAGAGTTTGTCGCTGCCGAGCAGCTTGTCGTCAACGGCAAACGTGGTTCTGTATTCCCAGTCCGTCTTGCCAATCCACTGCTGGTCGCGCTCGTTGACGCGGTAGAATGGGTCCTGAATCTGCTTGGTGTTGAGCAGGTCGGTGTGCACGGTGCCGGGCACCGTGGCCTGGCTCCATTTGGCATCGCCGGCTTTGCGAAATTCCCATTTGCCGCCTAGCTGGAGGGTTTTCTGGGCCTGCACGCGGCCGCAACACAGCGACAGACACAGCAGCAAAAGCAACTTGAATATTGAGGGTAGCGTTTTCATTTTTGGGTGGAGAGTGGGAGGGATAGGAGGTGTAGGATTGATGATTGTTGTGGGCTGCTGAAATGGGCGGAGCGTCAGGCGAAGCAGCTTGCTGGGTCCCGGCAGGGGTGAGGTTTCCTAAGCAGAACGAAGCAGCCATCTCACAATGCCGGCCGACGTGCGGCTGCCACCGATTTAATTTTCAACACACTGCTTTTCAACCCCGGGGCGGAAGCCGTGAGCGTGATGTTGCCGGCGGCCTCGGTGGACTGCACCAGCACCTGCGCCAGCCCGTTGAAGGTTTTGCGCTTCCAGGCCGGGGCCGAAGTAAACACCTGAATGGTGCCGGGATTGGTGTTGGGCGTGTCCCACACCTGCTTTTTAAGCAGGGGAGTGGCCACGAAGGCAATGCTGTTTTTGCCGGGCCGGAGCAGCTTCGGGTCCAGGACGAAACTGCTCCTGGCGGCTTGCTCGCCCGTCAGGTTCCGCGCAATGGCTTGCCCGTTCACGTAAATGGACTGCTCCCGGCCGATGGGCTGGTAGAAGAGCGTGACGCGGGTGCCCGTCAGCTCCTGCGGCAGCTCAAAGCTGCCCCGGCTCACGTACGCCTTGGCCGTGGGCACCAGCTGCGCCGCATCGTACCGGCGCGAAGTGAAGGCGGGGGCCCATTTCGAATCGTCGAAGTCGGCCGCCACTTCCGGGCCGCCGGCCGTGCTTTCCGTGCCCAGCTCTTTCAGGTTGCCGAGGGGCAGCACGCGCACGCTTTCCAGGAATTTATCGGCTTCCAGGGAAGTCGGGTCGCCGTTGCCCACCCCGATGATGCGGCCCGGCCCGCTCAAAGAGAAGGTGATTTCCTGGTTGGCGGTGGGCACGGGCCGCTGGTTTTTGTCGAGGAGCCGCACCGTGACAACGGACAAATCTTCCCGCGTGGCCTGCACCGCAGGCTTGTCGGCGGTTAGCTGAATGGCGGACGCTTCGGCCGTGGTACGCACCACGTCGGTGGCAATCTTTTTGCCGTTGCGGTAGCCCACGGCCTCCAGCGTGCCGGGGGCGTACTTCACCTTCCATTCCAGGTGCGAGTTTTTGGGCATGGTCTGCTTGCCGAGGCTTTTCTTGTTGAGAAAGAGCTCGACTTCGTCGCAGTTGCTGTAGGCCCACACGTCGATTTCCTGGCCTTCGCGGCCGGGCCAGTTCCAGTGGGGCAGCAGGTGCAGCACGGTTTCGTTGGTCCACCACGACTTCAAATACCACACGTTGTCCTTGGGGAAGCCGCACAGGTCCATCATCCCGAAATACGAGGTGATGGACGGCCAGCCGAAGGGCGTGGGTTCGCCCCGGTAGTCGAAACCGGTCCAGATGAACATGCCGGCCAGGTAGGGCCGCGCGGCGTAGTGCTGCCAGCCGCCCTCGATGCTGTAGAACTTGGGGTTGGGTTTTGCGTCGTAGGCCGCGGCGTAGTGCTTGTCGTTGTCCCGGACGTAGATGCCGCGGGTGGCGTGCGTCGAGCCTTCCTCGGTGCCCATGCTGGGCTGATTGGGGAACTGGGCGTGCTGGGCGTCGGTGTCGCCCTGGCCAATGTAGTTGAAGCCCATCACGTCAATCACCGTGGACGTGCCCTTGCCCCAGCCCCCGCTGATGGCCACCGAAATGGCCCGCGTCGAATCCACGGTTTTGGCGAAGGCCTGCATGGTGGCCCCGATGCGGGCGCCGAAGACGTTGCTCTCAATGGCCCACTCCTCGTTGCCCATCGACCAGCTGATGATGCTCGGGTGGTTGCGGTCGCGCACCATCAGGCGCTTCAGCTCGCCCAGGTTTTGCTGCGTGATGCCCATGAGGCGGTTCTCGTCAATCACCAGCATGCCCAGCCGGTCGCAGGCGTCGAGCAGCTCGGGCGTGGGCGGGTTGTGCGAGGTGCGGTAGGCGTTGCAGCCGAAGGATTTGAGCTGCCGGATGCGCCAGTCCTGCAGCGCGTCGGGCAGGGCCGCGCCCACGCCGGCGTGGTCCTGGTGGTTGTTGGTGCCGGTCAGCTTCAGGTGCTTGCCGTTGAGGAAAAAGCCCTCGTTGGCATCGAAGCGGATGGTGCGCACGCCGAATTTGGTCTTGTATTGGTCGACTTCCTGGCCGCCCTGGCGCACGCGCGTCACCAACGTGTAGAGGTAGGGCGACTCCAGCGACCACAGCTGCGCCCCCGCCACGGGGATGCGGGTCGATACCTCCTGCTGCGCCGCGCCGGCTAGTTTCAGCCGCGCCACTTGCGCCGTGGCCACGGTTTTGCCGGCGGCGTCCACCACGTCCTGCACCACTTCGAAAGTCTGCGCCGTGGTGCTGCCGTTGACGATGGTGGCCTGCGCGGTAACCGTGGCCGCGTTTCCGGCCAGCTGCGTGGTGACGAAAGTGCCGTTCGGGGCCACGTGCACGGGCGCCGTTTTGGTCAGCCACACGTGGCGGTAGATGCCGGCGCCCTCGTAAAACCAGCCTTCTTCCAGGGTGGCATCTGCGCGCACGGCCACCACGTTGTCGCCGCCGTAGTTGAGGTAGTCCGAGATGTCGTATTGGAAGCCCTGGTAGCCGCTGAGCTCGGTGCCCAGGTAGTGCCCGTTCACCCACACAATGGAATTGCGAAACACGCCGTCGAAATCCAGGCTGAGGCGCCGGCCCAGGTCACCCGCTGGCACCTTAAACGACTTGCGGTACCAGCCCACGCTGGCGCCCGGGAACGGCCGGCCAATGGCTTTGAAGCCGTGGCTGAAGCTGGCCTTTTCACTAAAGGGCTGCTCCACGGCCCAGTCGTGCGGCAGGTCGAGCTGGCGCCAGCTGCGGTCGTCAAACTTGGGGGCCGCAGCGCCGTCGCCGTAGCCGGTTTTGGCGAGGTAGGAGAAGTAGCCGGTGCCGTTGTTGAAGTCCTGCTTGGCGTCGGAGGGGTGCCCAAAAGCAAAGCGCCAACCAAAGTCCATGAGCAAATGCTCACGCCCAGCTGGCTGCTGACCCGAGGCCAGAAAGGGAAAGAAATTCCCAGCCAGCGCTAGCAACAACAAAAGCGGACGGGGTAAAAACATAGGCTTTAAGAGGGTGAGCAGCTAGTTAAAAACAACACAATCGTTCGCAGCATGCTAAATGGTTTTAGCAATTTTTAGGCAATCTATATAAACTTCACCCAGCACAAAGTATTGCGAAACAAGAGGAGTTGAAAGCCCATTGAGCATTAAAGCGTGCACATAGTTGATTTAGAATGCTCCTAAGCAAAGCAAGCTGGCTTTTTTAGAGGGTGTGGCCAATGCCTATTCAACGGTCATGCAACGCGCTGCATCTCGCCCAATCCATCTGTCAGCTTCATCTGGCGTCCGCGCAGCGAAGGCCTT
>DASVTG010000315.1:0-3715 GCA_036387695.1 Hymenobacter sp.
GATTATTTGAGCAAATAATTTGCCCTTGCCCGAAAGAAGCACGTCTTGCTGAGCGCTGTCGAAGCATCTCTCCCGCGCAAGTAATTGATTTACTATTGCTAGAGAGATGCTTCGACTGCGCTCAGCATGACGTGCTAATAAAGCCTAAAATCCATGCCTGACCTCTCCATCAACTTCGCCGGCATCAAATCGCCGAACCCGTTTTGGCTGGCCTCGGCGCCGCCTACTAATTCCGGCTATCAGGTAATGAAGGCGTTTGATGCCGGCTGGGGCGGCGCGGTGTGGAAGACGCTGGGCGTGCCCGTCGTGAACGTGTCGAGCCGCTACGGCGGCGTGAACTACCGCGACAAGCGCTTGGTCGGTTTCAATAACATAGAGCTGATTTCGGACCGCCCGCTGGCCGACAACCTGCGCGAGATTGAGGAAGTAAAAAAGCGCTTTCCCAACCACGCCGTCATTGCCTCGCTCATGGTGCAGAGCCGGCAGGAGTGGCACGACATCGTGCGCCAAAGCCAGGACGCGGGTGCCGACGGCTTCGAGTTGAATTTCGGCTGCCCGCACGGCATGTGCGAGCGCGGCATGGGTTCGGCCGTGGGGCAGGAGCCTAAGATTCTGCAGATGATAGTGGAGTGGGTGATGGAGGTGGCCCAGAAGCCCGTCATCGTGAAGCTGACGCCAAATATTTCGGACATCACCGAGCCGGCCATGGCCGCCCGGCGCGGTGGCGCTGATGCCATTTCGCTCATCAACACCATCCAAAGCATTGTGGGCGTTGATATTGACCAGTTTGCGCCTTACCCCATTGTGGACGGCAAGGGCACCAACGGCGGCTACTGCGGCCCGGCCGTGAAGCCCATTGCCCTGAACATGGTGAAAAACTGTGCCCAGCACCCGGATGTGCGCCTGCCTATTTCGGGCATTGGCGGCATCGAAAACTGGCGCGACGCGGTGGAGCACATCCTGCTGGGCGCCAGCAGCGTGCAGGTGTGCACGGCGGCCATGCACTTCGGCTTCGGCATCATTCGCGAAATGACCTCGGGCCTGGAGCAGTACATGGTGGAGAAGGGCTTCAACACCATCTACGACTTCGTGGGCAAAGCTTTGCCGAATGTGCTGCCGTGGGAACAGCTCAACATGAAGTACAAGGTGACGGCCAACATCCACGAGGACAAGTGCATTGGCTGCCAGCTGTGCTACACCGCCTGCGAAGATGGCGCCCACCAAGCCATTAAGCTCAATGCCGGTACCCGCGTGCCCGAAATCATTGAGGAGAACTGCGTGGGCTGCAATTTGTGCTCGCTGGTGTGCCCCGTGGAGCAGTGCATCACCATGGACCGCACCGACGACGGCACCCAACACCTGACGTGGAAGCAGCGCACCGAAGCTGGCGACATTCCCGTGACGTTTAACGACGAAAAAGCCGGGGGGCGCCACCATTGGGTACCGGAGCCCGCGGCCGCGTTGGGCAAGGAGCGCCACAAAACCCTGCCCGGCAAAGCGCGGGTGTTGAACGGCGAAACCGAGGTGCCCGCAGAGGCTTAGCCAACGCGGAGGAGCGGCCGCTCAAGAGGCAAACCCCTGGCATTTGGAAGCCGTAAAACAATAGAGGCCAAATAAGTACTTGCGTTCGTCAAGTAATATTCTGGCTTAAAATTTGTTTAAACAGCAGCATCCACCTAACTCTGCGCTTCGGCGCAGTCGGCCATGAAAACGAAATCCTTGTTGTTTGCTTTTAGCTTCTGCGTGCTGTTGCTGAGCGGTTGTGCCGCCACGGTTGGCGCCGGAACCGACTACGGGTATTATCCGCCCGTTGCGCAGCCGTATTACGCTCCGGTACGCCCCTATTACTATCCTCATCGCCGGGTCCGTCCGGTGGTGGTGGTGCCCCGGCCGTACTACCGCCAGCCTTACCGGGCGCCTTACAATTCTTCGCCCCGGCACAACGGCAACAGCTACCGCCGTCAGGAGGGCAGCAGCGGCAGCTACGGGCGCGGCAGCCACGGCCCCAGCCACGGCCGCAGCAATTAAGCTGCCCCAGAATTGATTGCCCAAACGGGCTGCTCACTCAACAAGTGGGCAGCCCGTTTTTTGTGTTTACAGTGGAATGCTAGCCCATGAATTGGGTCTGACTAGACGCTTTGAGGAAGGGCCGGGCCGGTAGCATGCACCGACTGGGCCCGCTGGCGCAGCGGCTGCGCATTGCGGTGGTGGCGTTTGGCTTGAATTTCAGACACAATGGCCAAGGCAATTTCCTCGGGCGTTTCGCTGCCCAAATCCAGGCCGATGGGGCTGTGCAACCGGGTTTGCAGCAGCGCAGTGACTTCTGCTTCGGCCACGTCGAGTTCGGCCAGCAGCCGGGCCGCCTTGGCGCGTGGCCCGAGCAGGCCAATGTACGGAGCCGCGGAGGGCAGCAGCGTTTGCAAGGCGGCCAAGTCGTAGGCGTAATTGTGGCTCAGCAGCACGTGGTAGGCGGTGGGCTCCGGCTCTTGCGTCTCCAGCTCGCGCACGGGCACCACCCTTACTTCGGCCGCTTCCGGAAACCGCGCTGCGGTGGCCAAGTTGGGGCGCCCATCCACTACCGTGATGTGCCAGCCGAGGGAAGCGGCCAAGTGCACCAAGGGCTGCGCATCGTTGCCCGCGCCGTAAACGACGAGCCGCAGCGGGGGCGAGAGCAGCTCGAGCAAGGCGCGCATGGGCCCAGCATCCGTTTCCAACGCCAGCACCTGCGTTTCGCCTTGGCTCAACGTGGCCCGCGCCGCTTCGGCCAGGGGCGCGGCCAAGAGCGGCGTGCCCCGCACGGCCCCGCCCGCCGACAGCAACAGGCGTTGGCCCACGGCGGCCCGCAGGCCCGCTGCGTCTGTCTCGAACACGGTGGCCAGCACGGCAGGCTCCGGGTGCTGGGCAAACCCGCGGAGTAATTCCATCGGGTTATCTGCCGTTGCATAGTCCAGCGGCTCCAGCAGGATGCGCACCACGCCCTGGCAGCCAGGGCCCAGGCCGTGGCGCGGGTCGTCCTCGTCGCGCGTGTCGTAGGTGACGAGCGCAGGCTGGCCCCGGAAAATGGCCTGCCGGGCCCGCTGGCGGGCATCGCCCTCCAGGCAGCCACCGCTAATGGCGCCGGTGAGCTGGCCGTCGTCGGTGACAAGCATGCGGGCGCCGGGGCGGCGATAGGCCGAGCCCAGCACTTCCACCACCGTGGCCAAAGCACAGGGCCGGTTTTCGGCGCGGTGCTGGTCGTAGGCCAGCAGCAGGCGTTGGAGTTCGGTCATTTGGTGGTTAAGAGTTGTAAGAACAACTTAAATAAACGTCATGCTGAGCGCAGCCGAAGCATCTCGCCAGAGGTAGTTAATCTTTTCTTGCAATTGAGTTACTACCTCAAGCGAGATGCTTCGGCTGCGCTCAGCAGGACGTGCTTCTATTTTCTGGTTAAATCACAGCAGTTTATCCAGGCTCACGGGCAGGTTGCGCACGCGCTTGCCGGTGGCGTTAAACACGGCGTTGGCAATGGCAGCGGCCACGCCCAGGAAACCCACTTCCCCAATGCCTTTCACGCCCAAGGGGTTCACCTTGTCGTCGACTTCCTCCACAAAAATCACGTCGATGTCGTGAATGTCGGCGCTTACCGGGATGTGGTATTCGGAGAGGTTGTGGTTCATATAGCGGCCGAAGCCGTGGTCCATCACGCTGTGTTCCATCAGGGCCATGCTGATGCCCC
>DASVTG010000316.1:0-5808 GCA_036387695.1 Hymenobacter sp.
CACCCGCCTGCGGTGGGAAATGCGCCAGGCCACGCGCCGACACCGGGCCGTGGAAGCGCGGGCCCTGTACCGGTTGCTGCTGCAAACGGCGGCTCCGCGGTTGCTCGACCGGGCCCTGGGCGGCTGGAACCAGCTGCTTGCGCAGATTAAGGGTTAATTTTGCGAACAATCCGGCGCGTTTCGCCGCTATGTATCCCATGACTTCACCCGACCCGGACGGCGGCGCCCCTTTCAACCACCTGCACCTCAACGGCCAGTCCGTGGCGTACCGGGTGGAAGGGGCGCGCAATGCCGCGCCCGACGAGCAAGTGCTGCTGGCCCACGCCACCGACCTCAGCGCCCGCGCCCCGTGGGCCGAGGTGGGCTACGCCGTGGTGCCCGGCCTGGCGGCTCCTGCCCAGCAGCAGCTTCAGGAAGGGCTGGCCGAATTGCTGCGCGCGGCGTTGCGCGGTGCCGGCTGCCCCGTCGCCCCGGATTTTGACATCACGCAGTACCACCACGCCGTGGGCGACGACGCGGCCCGCCACCTGGCCGTCATCGCCCAAACCAAAGCCTACGATTTGGCTCGCTTGCCCATTGCAGCAACCTTGCTGGAAGACCTGGTGAGTGCGGCCTGCGGGCAGCCGGTGCGCGCCTACAACCCGAACGTGCCGGAGGCCGTGTTTCATCTGCGCATCGTGCGGCCCCAGCGCGCCGACCACAACCCCCTGCACCGCGACGCGTGGCTGCCGCGCTACCAGGACGCCTTGAATATTTACCTGCCCGTGGCGGGCAGCACCGTCCGTTCCTCGCTCACGCTGGTGCCCGGCAGCCACCACTGGCCCGAAAATGCGGTGGAGCGAACCGCGGGAGGGGCCATTTACCACGGCGTGCCCTACACGGTGCCGGGCGTGCTGCGCCCGGCCCGCCCGCTCGACATCATTCGCCCCAACCCGGGGCCCGAGGAAGTGCTGGTGTTTTCGCCCTACCTGCTGCACGGGGCCGCGGCCAACCTGAACGAAAACGAAACCCGGGTTTCCCTCGAAATGCGCTTTTGGGCGGCCTGATGCCGGGCCGGGCTGTTTCTTAGCGGTTCCATCGTTGCCGTGCCCGTGCCCACTCATACTCGTTTTGCCGTTTTTGCCCGCGTGGGCCTGTTGCCGGTGGCCCTGGTGCTGGCCACGGTGCTTGGGCTCGGCAGCTACTGCGAAGCCAGCGACGACACTTCTTTGGCGTGGTTGTTCTCGGGCGTGCTGGCCCGGCAGCCGGTGCCTTCGGTGCCGCTGTATTTTCATGGCTGGGGGCACTTGTTGGCGGCGGCGTACACGGCCCTGCCCGCGGTGGCTTGGTTGGGGGCGCTGCTCGGCGGCTTGTTGCTCGTAGCCACCATGCTCGCGTTTGCGGTGCTCGATAAGCTGCTACGGCCCTACCTCAAACCGGAGACGTTGGGGTTGGTGCTGGCCATGTTTTTCTGCGTGGCGTGGCTTGAGCACTGGCTGTGGTTCAGCTACGTGCGCGTGGCCTTGCTGCTGGTCGGCGGGGCACTGCTGTACGCGGCCCAGCGCCCCAGCCGGTTGGGCCCGCTGGCGGTGGGCCTGGCCGGGTTGGGCGCCGCGTGGTTGATGCGGCCCAGCTTGGGCGTCCTGGCCTTTGGGGCCACGCTCCCGGCTGTGTTGTTGTTGGCGGGCCACTGGCGGCGCGCCCTGCCGCTGGTAGCTGGCGCAACGGTGGTTTTGCTGGTGGCCACGGGCGTATCGGCCTGGCGCCACACCCCCGCGGAAATCCAAACCCAAGTGCGGGATGCCCGGTTTGCCCGCATCCTGGATTTTGAGCAGGTGCACCCGCACCCGCACACCGGCGCCGACAGCCTGGGCACCGAGGCCATCAGCCTCTGGATACTCGGCGACACCAGCGTGATTAACGAAGCGCTTTATCGCCGCGCCTACGCGTTCGATGCAGCTGATTTCTGGGGCCGCCAGGTACCCGAAAAGCTGCTGCTGCGATGCGGCCTTTTGGTGCGTGATTACTTCCCGGTGCTACTGGCACTGCTGGCTACCGCAGCCATCACAAGCCGGGGAAAGGGCCGCAAGCCGTTTTTCTGGCCGGTGCAGCTGGGCTTCTTCGCGGTGATAATCATGTTCGCGGGCCTGTTGAAGCTGCCGCCCCGGCTAGCGCTGCCGCTGCTGGACTTTTGGCTGTTGACCAATTTAATTTTCCTGCTAAAAGCATTTCAGCCGCCTGCCGAAGCCCGTTCGTCACAGGCTGGTGCTGTTTCGGCGCCGCTGTTTTCCACTGCACAACTCAGCCGCTTGGCCATAACCACAGCAGGAATTTGCGTGCTGCTTTATGGGGCAAAAACGCTGCACCGCCGCCAGGTGCTTGGCCAGGAGCGAGGCCGCCACGAAAGGGCTCTGGCCGAAATCAGCCGGCGCACGGCGGGCGGCCCGCGCGTGCTGGCCGGCACCAACGACTTGCTCAAAAGCCTTTCCCCGTTTCGGGTGTACGGCGTGGGAGCCGGCCCCACGCTGATGCTGTCGGGCTGGCCCTCGCACGATGCC
The DNA here is from genome assembly GCA_036387695.1 of Hymenobacter sp. GTDB lineage: Bacteria > Bacteroidota > Bacteroidia > Cytophagales > Hymenobacteraceae > Hymenobacter. Next base: position 2,538 of record DASVTG010000316.1, read on the forward strand.
TCGCAGGCCGCGCTGCGCCAACACCTTAGCGGCACGCCCGACGAGGCCGGGTGCCTGCGGCAGTTGGCAGCTCGTAAGGATGCCGTCCACTGGGTTCTTAGCGCCGAAACAGCGCACTGGCTGAATCGTCGGTTTCGGTTTGGTGCCGGTGCGGCTCCCGCGGTGGTATTGCGGCCCGGGGCGGCGTTGGCCGCCGATAGCTCGCTGCGATGGTACGAGCCGCAGATGCGTTAAAGACCGGGTGAGCTGAGCGGAAAAATCCAGTCGGGACGGGCTTCTTTCCAGGCGGAAAGCCATTCTCTTTCCGGCAACGCCGTAATAATGCCATAATCTTATACCCTGCTCCGTGCCCGCGCCACGGACCTTTGCCCCCGAAAAAGCGTTTCCTCTTATATTATTCACGCTTTCGCCTTTTCCCATGCAAACCTCCATATCGATAACCCGCGGCGAAGTGCTGCAACAGATGGAAGGCTATCTGAAAGAGAACATGAGCACCTTCCTCAAGAGCGTGGAAGACAGCTGGCAGCCCGCCGACTACCTGCCCGACTCGCGCCGAGACACGTTTTTCGACGAAGTGAAGGAGCTGCGCGAGAGAGCTGGCAGCCTCAGCTATGACCTGCTGGCCGTACTCATCGGCGACACCATCACCGAGGAAGCCCTGCCCAACTACGAAGCCTGGTTTCACGAGCTCGACAACATCAACCGCGACCGCAACAACGGCTGGGCCGAGTGGATTCGGGGCTGGACGGCCGAGGAAAACCGCCACGGCGACCTGCTGAACCGCTACCTCTACCTGAGCGGCCGCGTGAACATGCGCGAGTTTGAAGTGAGCACCCAGTACCTCATCAACGACGCCTTTGACCTGGGCACGGCCAACGACCCGTACCGCGCCTTCGTGTACACGAGCTACCAGGAGCAGGCCACCAACATTTCGCACCGCCGCGTGGGCCAGCTCGCCCGCAAAGCCGGCGACGACCAGCTCTCCAAAATCTGCGGCATGATTGCCGGCGACGAAACCCGCCACGCCCGCGTGTACAAGGCCTTCGTAACCGAAATTTTCAAGTACGACCCCTCGGAAATGATGCTGGCTTTCGAGGACATGATGCGCAAGAAAATTGTGATGCCCGCCCACTACATGCGCGAAATGGGCGTGGAAATGGGCAAAACTTTTGGCCACTTCACCGACGCCGCCCAGCGCCTGGGCGTGTACACCAGCGCCGACTACACCGACATCCTCGACTCCCTCATCGTCGACTGGGACATCGAGCACATCAAGGGCCTCAACGGCGAAGCCGAGAAAGCCCGCGACTACATCATGGCCCTGCCCAACCGCCTGCGCCGCGTGGCCGACCGCATGCCCGTGCCCAAGCTGGAGTACAAGTTCAAATGGATTTCGTAGTCATTTAACATTTAGCAATTAACATTTAACAGCCGTTCAAGTGGCGCACATGGCTCAGACAAAACGGCTGTTAAATGTTAATTGCTAAATGTTAAATGAAACCCTGTGCTGCTTCCCAGCCCAGTAGCGCGGCCTTGCGCGTGGCGCCCCACCGGTATTGCCCCAGCTCGCCGGTGCCGCGAATGACGCGGTGGCAGGGGATGAGGTAGGCCACCGGATTGGCCCCGATGGCGGTGCCCGCGGCCCGCACGGCGGCGTGGCTTTCGGCCGCTTCGGCCACGTGCGAGTACGTGCGCAGCTCGCCTTCGGGAATGCGCAGCAGCGACTCCCAGATTTTGAGTTGAAACGGCGTGCCTTTGAGGTGCAGGTGCAGCCGCTCGGTGGGGGAGAAGGTGCGCGCAAAAAACCGGGACAGTAACGCGTGCGAGGGCGCTTCGGCAGCTGCCAGCGCAGCGTTTGGCCACTCCGCACGCAGCTCGGCCAAGGCCGCAGCCTTATCCTCGCAAAACGAGAGTTTGCAAAGGCCCTCGGTTGTGGACGCGGCTAAATAGGTGCCGAAAGGGCTTTCCCCAAAGCTGTAGCGGATGGCCAGCGCGGCCCCGCCGTGCCGGTATTCGCCGGGCGTCATGGCTTCCAGCGTCACGAATAAGTCGTGCAGGCGGCCGGTGCCCGAAAAGCCGGTTTCGTAAGCGGCTTCGGCTACGGACGCATGCTGGCGCAACATGCTTTTGGCGTGGTCGAGGCTGAGGTACTGGAGGAATTTCTTCGGCGACACGCCGGCCCATTCCTGGAACTTGCGCTGGAAGTGAAACGGGCTCCAGTGAGCCTGTGCGGCTACCTCCTCCAAGCTGGGTTGGGCCCGGAAATTGGTGCGCAAAAAGTCGAGCGCTGCGGCAATTCGTTGGTAGTCAGTCATGGGTTTTGGAACGCTGATTGACTACAAAATTCGCTTCTGCCTCGGTGGGTGGAAACCCGTTTCTTGCGCAGTTCGGTGGCATTGGAAAACAAGAAAACGTCCTGCTGAGCTCGTCGAAGCATCTCTACTGCAATAGTAAATAATTACTTGCACGGTAGAGATGCTTCGACTCCGCTCAGCAGGACGTTTTCTTGTACTCTTGATTAAAGGTTATGCTTACTTCTCTACTCGCACGCCTTTCCAAAAAGCCACGCGGCCTTTGATTTCCTGGGCGGCGTCATTGGGCTCGGGGTAGTACCAGGCGGCGTCTTTGTTTTTCTCGCCGTTCACGCTCAGGGAGTAGTAGCTGGCGCGGCCTTTCCAGGGGCAAGTCGTTTGGGCGATGCTGTCCTCAAAAAATTCTTTTTTGATGGCATCGGCGGGGAAATAGTGGTTGTTTTCAACCACCACGGTGTCGTCGCTCTCGGCCACAACGGTGTTATTCCAAATAGCTTTCATGGGAATTGGGTAGCAAGCTTTAGCTTGCCGTTTAGGAAGTTGTGAAGAGCTGGGTACGCGTCTGGGCTGGCAAAAGCGGCCCGCCCGCTACCCAATTGAACATTGCCCGGGCCGTTGTTGTTTTTTGAGCCTATCCTGAAAGAGAAATACTATGGCCGTTGGCTTCCGCTTCCGCGATTTTGTGCCCGAAGACCAGCCCGAAAAGGGCTTTGAGTCCTTGTTTAAGCTGTTTATGCAGCTTGTCACCATCACCTCCGGTGACGTGGGCGAGGCCTTGCAGTGGCTCAACGAGCTCGACAAGCAATACGGCCTCACCGACGACAATTACGGCATGGGCAATATCATTGATGACCTAAAGAAAAAAGGCTACATCGATGAAAACGAACAGGAAAAAGGTGAGTTTAAAATCACTCCCAAAACCGAGCAAGGCATCCGCAAATCAGCTTTGGAGGAAATTT
>DASVTG010000317.1:0-3359 GCA_036387695.1 Hymenobacter sp.
CAGAAAAGACTCCATAATCATCTGGTTGGTGTTGGTGCCCAGCAGCACCACCGCCGCCCGCTTGCTCTTCTTCTCGCGGCGCTCAAAGTGCAACGCGGTGGCCAGCCGGAGCACCTCGGTGGGGTAGGCGGCGCGGGTCACGTCGAATTCGGCCGAGCGGAGCAGCTTCTTGGGGTGGAAAGTGAACCGCTCGTTCCGGTTCTGAAAGCGGTTGGTGCCCACCACCACCTGCTGGCCGCTGGCAATGCGTCGGAACGTCTCGTTGGCCACGGCCTTGATTTCTTCCAGCAAAAGGCCCCGCGCTTGCGGCAACCCGCCGGCCGCCTCCACCCGTTGAAACACGGTCCAGGCTTCTTGCGCCAACTGGTCGGTTAAAGTTTCGAGGTAATAGGAGCCCGCGGCCGGGTCCTGCACCTTCCCCAGGCCGGATTCTTCGCGCAGCAAAATGGACAGGTTGCGCGCCAAGCGGGCCGAAAAGTCGTTGGCCTCGGCAAACAAGCTGTCGAAGGGCGCCACCGAAAGCGAATCGGCGCCGCCGAGCACGGCACTCATGGCTTCGGTGGTGTGGCGCAGCAGGTTGGTGTGGGCGTCCAGCGTGGTCTGCGTCCAGGTGGCCGTCATGGCGTGAATGCGCAGGTCGGCATTCAGCGTAGCGGGCAGGCCAAAGCCGTGCAGCAGCGTGGCCCACAGCCGCCGCAGGGCCCGCAGCTTGGCTATCTCCAAAAAGTAGTAGGGCATGACGGCCACGTGCAACTGCATGGCCGCCGCCACCTGAGCGGCGCCAACGTCTTCGTTCGGCAGCTCGGCCAGCAAGGCCGCGGCCGTGTTCAGGCTGAAAGCAACCTGCTGGGTGGCCGTGGCGCCGCGGTTGCCGAAAAAAGCCCCGTTCACCGCCAAAGCCCGAAAGTCCGGCATGCCCGTGGTCAGGCTCACGCACCGCCGCAGCGCCGCGCGGTAGTCCGCCAGCTCGGCCCCTTCGGGCACCGGGCCGGGGGCAAAGCGCAAAAAGCCCCGCAGGGCCGTGCCGGGGGTGGCTTCCACCAGTTGAGCCAGCAGCACATCGGGCCCCGAGGTAGTGGTGTAGCCCACAAAAGTGCGGGCCAGCGGCAGCAGCTCGGCCAAATAATGCACCGCAAACGCCGCGGCATCCGTCAGCACAAAGTGAATGCCATCGGCGCCGGCCGCCAACGCCGCCACGGCTTGGTCTATTTGGGTGCGGCCGTCGCCCGCCGGCACGTTGAGCGAGGGCACGTTCAGCCACGGCGCCCGGGAGTGGGGCAGGGGCGGCGGGGGGCCACCCAATGCCGCCAGGGCCTCGCGGTGGTAAAACGGTTCCAGGCTGAAGCCGTCGGGCAAGGGCCAGCGCAACGTGGCGGGGTCCTGGCCCTTCAGGTCGCGGGCCAGGCGGGCCTGCCACTCCGCAGTAGTCACGGCCGGGAACTCAGCAAAGGAAACGGGCGTGGCCACGGGGGTATCGGACATAATACTGAAGCGAATCAACTCGTAAAACAGGCCGGCCCCAGATAAGCCGGGGCAGCCAAAACGAACCGAAAGATACCGCCCTGCAACGAAAACGGTGGTCGCTTGGGACAGCGTGCCGTAGCTTTGCCTTTGCGGAAACTGGCTTCGTAACCGGTTTACAGGCCCTTGGCCTCCTCAACCAAACGTTGAGCATTCCTGCTGGCCCCTTTCGCCAATCGTCACCTCTCCTCTTTGTTTGATGCTCTTTCGTCGTTCCCATTTCGCGTTATTCCCGGCGCTGCTGCTAGCCCTGGCCATTGCGCCTGGCTGCCAGCGCGCGGCCTACACGCCCACGGCACGGTTTGCGCCCGTTACCAGCCAGCCCGTTGGCAAAACGCAGGCGGAAGACCCGGCCATGGCCGCGCTCATCGCGCCCTACCACGACAAAGTGACCAGCCAAATGGCCGAGGTGCTGGGCACGGCTCCGGCGCCGCTCGTTAAGAGCGCTGGGGAGTCGCCGCTGTCCAACTTTGTGGCCGACTTGCAGCGCGAGCGCGCCAGCCAAGCTCTGGGCCAGCCCGTTCCGCTGGGCGTGATGACCAACGGCGGGTTGCGCGCCGGCTTTGCCGCCGGGCCCGTCACGCTGGGCTCCGTGTTTGAGTTGATGCCGTTTGAGAACGAGCTGGTGGTGCTGGACGCGACCGGTCCGGTGGTGCAGCAGCTGTTTGACTACGCCGCTCGGGTGAAAATGGCCGTGTCCGGGGCCACCTACACCGTCACGTTCGACGGCCTGCCCAAGGACATCCGCATCGGCGGCCAGCCCTTTGATGTTAACCAGGATAAGACCTGGCCCATTGCCATTTCCGACTACCTGGCCTCGGGCGGCGACAACATGGTGTTCTTTAAGACGCTCACCCCCCGCCACACCAACGTGCTGCTTCGCACCGCCATCGCCGACCACATCCGCAGCCTCACCAAAGCCGGCCGGCCCGTAACGGCCCGCGTGGAAGGCCGGGTAAAGGCGAATTAGCAATGAACGTTGAACTGTTCGTTGGCCAAGAATTCATTGCCGGTTAAATAATTGCTCATTGCCAATTGCTCATTGTAAACATGAAGCGCCGCGAATTTCTCCGCAACTCCCTGCTCGGCACCGCCGGCCTCACCGTGCTGGGTGGGCTGACCACCAGCGCCGAAGCCGCTCCGGCCGCCAAAGCACCGGTAAAACTCACCATTCTGCACACCAACGACATGCACTCGCGCATCGAGCCCTTCCCCGACAACGGCGGGCAATGGGCGGGCCTGGGCGGCATGGCGCGGCGCGCGGCCCTCATCAAAGACATTCGGGCCAAAGAAGCCAACGTGCTGCTGCTCGACTCCGGCGACATTTTTCAGGGCACGCCGTACTTCAACTTCTTTGGCGGCGAGCTGGAATACAAGCTCATGAGCCAGATGGGCTACGACGCCAGCACCCTCGGCAACCACGACTTCGACAACGGCCTCGACGGCCTGCAGCGCCAACTGCCCAACGCCACGTTCCCTTTCCTCATCGCCAACTACGACTTTTCGAAAACGCCGCTAGCCGGCCGTTTTGCGCCTTACAAGGTGTTCGAAAAGCAAGGCATCCGCATCGGCGTGTTTGGGCTGGGCATACAGCTGGCCGGTCTGGTGGCCGACAAGAACTTTGGCCAGACCGTGTATCTCGACCCGGTAGCCAAGGCCAAAGAAATGGTAACTCAACTCCGTGGCCCCGAAAAGTGCGACCTGGTAATCTGCCTCTCGCACCTCGGCTACAAGTACGCCGAAGCCAAGCTCGACGACCGCAAGCTGGCCGCCCAGGTGTCCGGAATCGACCTCATACTGGGCGGGCATACCCACACGTTCATGGACACTCCGGAGCC
>DASVTG010000318.1:0-9533 GCA_036387695.1 Hymenobacter sp.
TTAACGGGCGCGGGTTCGGCTTCTTCAGACAATGGGCCTGATTCGCCGCTAAACACGAAATCAGTGCTCAGATACGTGAGATGCACTTGGTGGCGGGCGCAGGCTTCTACCAGGTGCTCCACGGCCGTCACGTTCTGCAGCCAGCAGGCCTCGCGGTGTAGCTCGCACTCGTCCACGTTGGTCATGGCCGCGGTGTGGATGAGGTGCGTGGGGCGCTCTTGGGCCAGCACTTGCTGCACCTGGCTGGCATCCGTCACGTCGAGGGCCACGAAGCGAACATCGGGGTGAAGCTGGGCCAGTTTGTTGGCCCCACGCGAGGTGGCCACCAGCTCCGCATCGGCTTGTTGCCGCAATAAGGCCACGAGCTTCTGCCCCAGCAGGCCGTTGGAGCCGGTGAGGAGAATCTTCATGCCTCAAGCGTATTTGTACCCGTAGAGCTTGGCGATTTTCTTCCGCTTCAGCTTTTCCACTTTCACCGTCATTTTGAGGTCGGCGGTGGGCCGGTCGCGGCCGTCGCGGGGCATGTTGGCAATTTTGTCAATCACCTCCAAGCCCTGGATAACCTGCCCAAAAACGGTGTATTGGCCGTCGAGAAAGTGGGTGCCGTCGTGGTTCTCAACCAGGTAAAACTGCGAATAGCTGCTGGGTGTGCCCCGCGGGCCACCCATGCGGGCTGCGGCCACGGCCCCGTACACGTGCGGGTGGCCGGGCTCCAGCTCGGCCGGAATGGTGGGAGCATCGGGCTGGCCCAGGCCGTCGTTGTCGGGGTCCGCGTCCTTGGAATTGGCATCGCCGCCCTGAATCATAAAATTAGGAATGACCCGGTGAAACGTAGTGCCGTTGTAAAAGCCGCTTTTGGCTTTTTGCAGAAAATTCTTTTTGTGCAGCGGGGTGTCGTCGAACAGCACCAACCGGATGATGCCCTGAGACGTGGTGATGGTGACAACTTCGTCTTTGCTGCTGGGCTTGGCGGGCTTGCCCGGCTTGTCGGCGGCCAGCGCTGGGCCAGCCAGCCACAGCAGCATAAGAAGAAACAGGCCGGTCCGGCAGAATTTCTGAGTCATTGAAAAGAAGGTAAAATGCGGATGCCTGGCAAAAATACGTCGCTGCCAGGCCGTGGCAAATGCTTTGCTCTTACCCGCGGTGCTCGCGGATGCTGGCCAAAATCTCGCGTCCGCCGCGCCCCAGCACCGAATCAGCCACGCTCACGCCCAAGGCATGGGCTTCGGAAGCAGTTTCTACGGTTTGGATTTCTTCCACGTACTCCTCGCCGCTGAGGCTGATGAGGCCGCCGTGCAGGCGCAGCTGGCCGGCGTGGTTCAGCGTGGCCAAAGCGAACGAGGGAATGCTGCACCCGCCTTCCATGGTGTGCAAGAAAGCGCGCTCGGCCAGCAAGCAGGTGTGCGTAGCGGGATGGTCGAGCGCGCTTTTGAGCTGTGCTTTCAGGTCCTCGTCAAGCTCAGCCGCGCACTCAACGGCGATGCTGCCCTGGCCCGTGGCCGGCACAAACCGGTCGGCCGGCAAGGTGTAGCGCACCAGGTGCTCGTAGCCCATGCGGTGCACGCCGGCATAAGCCAGCACCAGCGCGTCGAACTGGCCTTCTTCCAGCTTGCGGAGGCGGGTTTGGAGGTTGCCGCGGGCTTCGGCCGTGGTGGCGTTGGGGTAGTAGCGGCGCAGCTGGGCCTTGCGGCGGGTGCTGCTGGTGCCCAGCACAATGCCCGGTTTATCGAGCGAGAAATTTTCGTTGTAGCTCAGCACCACGTCGTTCACCTTTTCCCGCTCCAGGAAAGCGAGCAGTTCCAGCTCGCGCGGGATGCTGCTTTGCACGTCTTTGGCCGAGTGCACGGCCAGGTGGGTTTCGCCGCGCAGCAGGCTCAGCTCCAGCTCTTCGGTGAAAACGCCCTTGGACCCAATTTTAGCCAGCGAACGGTCTTGCACGGCATCGCCGGTGGTTTGCATGGGCACGATTTCGGTGGCGAAACCGGCTTTTTGCAGCAAGCTGGCCACGTGTTCGGTTTGCCAAAGGGCAAGGCGGCTGGCGCGCGTGGCGAGGCGGATGACGGTCATTGAACAATTAGCATTTAACATGTAACAACCCCGTAGCCTAGGCTTGGGCCAGACGAAGCTGGCCGCCCAGGCGCAGGGAACTGTCGACGAACACCATGCGGGGGTTGGCGTTCCGCTCGATGTGGTAGTGGGCGTCGGTCAGCTCTTTGGTTAACAGGTCGGCGTTGCGCGGCGTTACCAGCTTCGAGAACTTGGTTACGAAGTCTTGCTCGCCGGCGGCCAAATGGGGCACGAATTGCGGGTCGATGCCGTACAGCAAAACCTTGCGCATCAAGCCCAGCGAATAGCTTAGCATTTCTTTCTGGCTTTCACGGCCCAGCTTCTGAAATTCTTCGCTCTGCTTGAGAATGTCGGCCGCTTTCTGACTGTAAGACAGCCGCATCCATTTCACGAAGAACACGAAGTAGTCATGGTCGGCGTTGGCGTCGCGGCTGGCCAGGGCAGCGCCCAGGCTGCCGTCGGCCAACTGCGCCACTTGGCGGGCCTTCGCTTCGGGTACCCGGTACTCATCGCGCAGATAGCCCGTAATGTCATCCTCCGAAAACGGGCGCACCACCACCGGCTGCACCCGGCTGATAATGGTGGGCAGCAGCTGCTCGGGCGCGTAGCTGACCAGCAGGAAGATGGTGGCGGGCGGCGGCTCTTCCAGCAACTTAAGCACGGCGTTGGCGGCGGCGGGGTGCATCAGCTCAGGCAGCCAGAGAATGACGATTTTGAAGCGCGCTTCAAAAGCTTTCAGCGACACCAGCTTTAGAATTTGCACGGCTTCGTCTTTGGAGATGTTGCCTTGCTTGTTTTCGGCGCCAATATGCTGCATCCAATCGTTGAGGCCCTGATAAGGGTTGTCGAGCACGAAGCTGCGCCACTCGCCCATGAATTTGCTGCTCACGGCGTCCTTGGCCACCGTTTTGGTGGTGGTTACCGGCACGATGAAATTCAAATCGGGGTGCGCCAGCTTGGCCGTTTTAGTGCAGGCCGGACAGTGCCCGCAGCTGTCGTCGGCGTCGGGCGCTCGCTGCTCGCAGTTCAGGTACTGGGCATAAGCAAGGGCCAACGCCAGCGCCGCGCCGCCTTCCTGCCCCCGGAAAAGCTGCGCGTGCGCCACGTGCTGCCGCTGCACCGACTGGCGCAGCAGTTGCTTGACGGCGGCTTGGTTGGGAATGTCTTTAAAATGCACAGTCGATTAATTGTCGCTTGGTTTTAAGAGTTTCTGATGCGACTTATGCTGCCAAAACATTTTTAATGAGTTGAAATAGTCAGTATCGAAGCTGATAACTCGGATGTCTGAGATAACAAACGGCTCTTTTTGAATTCCATCCGAAGATGCAGTGCCATCGGCATTCAGTGTATCAATCCAAAAATGAACAGCATCAGCTTTCCTAACCCAACCAAAGAAAGTACTGTCCCCCTCGTACGCAAACTCAACGACGCCATAGGAGTCCTCCACCCAATGCAGCATTTCTAAGGCCGTAGCAAATGCGAAACCGGCGGGCACTTCTGCTTCGATCCCCTTCAACTTAAGGATTTGTTCAACCTGTCGACGACCTTTTTGGGGTTTGCGAGCTGCAACGTGTTGCTTCGCCAGTATTACGTAGCCATCCACCACATAATCCACTGGAATAGACCGTAGCAGCAACCAATCCTCGTTTTCGGCCAGCCATAGTCCCACCACATCGGCTTCCCAACCAAGCATTTGCACATATTCGACGCGGTAAGGCTTCATGCAGCTTACTTGGCTTTCTCCCAGATTCTATCTCCAGCCGTCGCCTCAAATACGGCTTGCATAATCCCCTGCTCCACCGCGTCATACGGCAAGCTACGCCGCGCCATCACCCGCTCGGCTACTTCCACCACTTTGGGCAGCTTAAAGGTTTCGAAGCCCGCCGCCCCGCCCCAGCTGAACGAGGGGATGAACGTGCGCGGGAAGCCGGCCCCGAAAATATTGGCGCCCACGCCCACCACGGTGCCGGTGTTGAACATGGTGTTGATGCCGCACTTGCTGTGGTCGCCCATCATCAGGCCACAGAAGGTTTGGCCGGTGTCCACGAAGCGGCCGGCGCTGTGGCTCCAGATTTTGACGGGTGCGTAGTTGTTCTTGAGGTTGGAAGTGTTGGTGTCGGCGCCCAGGTTGCACCACTCGCCAATGACCGAGTTGCCGAGGTAGCCGTCGTGGCCTTTGTTGGAGTAGCCGAGCAGGATGCTGTTGGCCACTTCGCCGCCCACCTTGGAATGAGGCCCCACGGTGTTGTCGCCGCGCATTTTGGCGCCCGGGTTGATGTGTGAGCCTTCGCACAGCGCCAGCGGGCCTTTGAGGATGGCTCCCTCGTGCACCTGCGAGTTTTTGCCCAGGTAAATGGGTCCGTCCTCGGCGTTGAGAATGGCGGCCCGGATTTTCACGCCCTCTTCGATGAAGATGTTTTCGGCCCCATACACGATGGTGTGCGCGTCGTTCACCGGCTGCGACGTGCGCCCTTTGGTGAGCAGCGCAAAATCGCGGCGGATTTCCGCGCCGTTGCGCAAAAACAGCTGCCACGGCCGGTTGATTACCGTGACCGGCTCGGCCACTTGCCGGGTCTCGGGAATGCCGTCCTGAATCAGTTCGGCCACCAGCGAAGCATCGGCCAGGTGGGCGGCCACCAGCAGGTCGTCGCAGTACAGCGCCTGTCCGGGCTGTAAGGCTTGCACCTGACGAGTCAGGAGGTCGTCGGGGCACACGGCGCCGTTGATGACGAGGGCCGGCCCGCTCACGTCGCCCGCCGGGAACTTGGCCTGCAAATACGGCTCCGTGAGGTAGCCCACTGCCGCTGCGCCCAGCCGGTGCTGCCACTTTTCGGCCAGCGTGAGGATGCCGCAGCGCAGCGCCGCCACCGGCCGCGTGAAGGTGAACGGCAACAAGTGCGGCCGGATGGCCGGGTCATCGAAAAGCAGTACGTGCATTTTTAGCTGTTAGCTTTTTTGTAAGGACGGGTCCAAATTTACGACTGCTGCCTTCGCTACCGGCAATAAAAAACTCCTTCCGGGGCACCAGAAGGAGTTTGAAAAAAGCTAACAGCTAATAGCTAGAGGCTATCAGCTAATCAACCAGCTATTCTTTGTTGGCGCTGTTCTGCTCTTTCTTGGCGTAGCGGCTGCGGAATTTTTCCACGCGGCCGGCCGTGTCGATGAACATGTTTTTGCCGGTGTAGAAGGGGTGCGAAGCACTGCTCACTTCAATTTTCACCAGCGGGTACGTCTTGCCGTCTTCCATCGTGATGGTGTCGGTCGGCTTCATCGTGGAGCGGGTGATAAACTTGAAATCCGAGGAAGTGTCCTGAAACACGACTTCCTGGTACTCGGGATGGGTTTCTTTTTTCATATCGGGGGCCGGTTTTACCAGTTGAACCCTGCCGATTTTGCGGAAGGGACTGCAAAAGTACGGCTTAGCTCGGAAATACCCAACCGCAAAGCCAACATTTTCCCGCCGAGGAGCCCCGTCGCCCTGCCAAAACGCGTGCTTGGTTTTCTGGAAACCTCCGCATTCAGGTGGCCTTGGCGCGAAGGAAGTTGGCTGCTGCCACAGCTAGGATATTTCCACTCCGCTCAGAAGTACGTTCTTTTGGCACCTGTTATATTCCTGATTCAATCCAGTGCCTTTCATGTCAACTTCAACCCAACTTTGCTTTGCTTCTAACAACGAGCACAAGCTTGCCGAAATCCGCCCGCTGCTGCCCTCGGGCCTTGCCCTGCTCAGTTTAGCTGATATTGGCTGCCACGAGGAGCTGCCCGAAACCCAGGACACCCTGGAAGGCAATGCCCGGCAAAAAGCCGAATACGTGCGCCAGCACTACGGCGTGGCCTGCTTCGCCGACGATACCGGCCTGGAAGTGACGGCCCTCAACGGTGACCCGGGCGTGTATTCGGCCCGCTACGCCGGCCCCCAGCGCCGGGCCGAAGACAATGTGGGCAAGCTGCTGCAGGAACTGGCCGGGGCGTCCGACCGCTCCGCCAAATTCCGGACGGTGGTGGCCTTGGCCCGGGCCGACGGCTCCGTGCACGAGTTCGCCGGGGAAGTGACCGGCCACATCGCCGAAGCGGGCCGCGGGGCGGGTGGCTTTGGGTACGACCCCGTGTTTGTGCCCGCGGAGGGCGACGGCCGCACCTTCGCCGAAATGAGCGGAACCGAAAAAAACCGCATCAGCCACCGGGCCCGGGCGGTGACCAAGCTGCTGGCATTTTTGAACGAGGAATGAGGATTTCCAGCCTTCTTCGATAATTCTCCGCCACTCCGCATTACTTCCTCGTTACGCGCAGCGTTACCTTTGCCCGCTATGCACACCCCGTATCTAATTGGCATTACCGGCGGCAGCGCCTCGGGCAAAACCACATTTCTGCGTCGGCTATTGGCTGCCTTTCCCGAAGAGCAGATTTGCCTCATTTCGCAAGACAACTATTATCACCCCCGCGAAAAGCAGTTGCGCGACGACATGGGCGTCGAAAACTTCGACTTGCCCGCCAGCATCGACGCGGCGGCTTACGCCCACGACGTTTTGCGCATCAGCCAAGGCCATGAGGTGCGGCGCCGGGAATACACCTTCAACAACGCCACGGTAGTTCCGAAGGAGCTGGTGTTTCGGCCGGCGCCCATTGTGGTGGTGGAAGGCATCTTCGTGTTTCACTTCGAGGAAATTGCCAAGCTGCTCGACCTCAAGGTGTACATCGACGCCCAAGAGCACGTGAAGCTGCACCGCCGCATCATCCGCGACCGGGACGAGCGCGGCTACGACCTCGCCGACGTGCTCTATCGCTACACCCACCACGTGGCCCCCACCTACGAGCAGTTCATCGCACCGTACAAGCACTACGCCGACATCGTGATTCCGAACAACCGCCACTTTGAGAAGGGCTTGGAAGTGTTGGTCGGGTTCCTGCAAACCAAAGCCGCAGCTGCGGAACAATAAATTCATTCGCGATAATCTGCTTGTCATCAGCATTTTGCAATATCAAATCAAATTAAACGCATATACATAAGTTACTCAGTTATAAGTAGCAGTAAAAAAAGATTATCTTGGACCTCTCAATCCTGAACCGGTTGGCCTTCAGGCCTTGCACGCTCGGTACTGAGTTTCCTTGAACAGTCACTTTTACTTCTTTGAATATGAGGCGCACACTTCTACGGTTTTTTAGCGGTACCCTTTTAGTGGTTTCGACGGCGTTGGTGAGTTGCGACAAGAACGGGCAAGTGGGCGTGTTGCAACAGCCGCCGGGCAACAAATCGCTACAAGGCGAAGTGACGCCTGACAAAGCTTACGGGCAGATGTTCGATGCCACCACCAACAAGCTGAGCGACAGCACCTACCTCATCATCACCAAGGCCGAGCGCGGCAGCGTGTTCACGGTGCACACCGGCCCGCTGCCCACATCCGACCACGCCGTATGCTTCGCCAGCGTCAACAACTCCGGGTTTCGGGAATGCGTGGAAGAATACTATCAGAATGCCGGCGGCGTGGCCGTGCAAAGCAACGAGGCCGGCTGGTGGGCCACGCCGCTGTAGGGTAATTATGAGTGTTGAATTTTGAATTTTGAGTTGAGACAGTAATTTCTGGACGTTCCATTCATAATTCAAAACTCAACACTCATAATTCCTTTCACAGTGTACAGCAAAGCAGAAGCAACCCAACTACGCCAGGCATTCTGGACGGCCTTCGGGCAATACATGGCCCCGGTGCCCTCGGCCGAGGGCGAAACCACGAACTGGATTAACTACAAGACGGGCCTCAAGCACGTGAATTTCCGGATGCAGGCCGACAACCGCCGCGCCAGCATAGGCATTGAGCTGACCCACCCGGATGCCGGCATTCGGGAGTTGTTCTGGGAGCAGTTCCTGGAACTAAGGACGCTGCTGCACGAGACGCTGGGCGAAGCGTGGACCTGGGACGCCGACGCCACCACCGAGCACGGACTGCCATATAGCCGCATCTACGCCGAGCTGGGGCCCGTCAACCTGTTCAACCGGGAGGATTGGCCAGCGCTCATTTCGTTCTTTAAGCCGCGCATTATTGCGCTGGATGCCTTTTGGAGCGACGCACAATACACGTTTGAGGCGTTGAAATAACGCCCACGAGGCCACGCAAATGTCCTGGAGCGCAGCACTTGCCTTCATCCCCGGCAAAATGGTATCTTTGTAGCCCCCGTTTATACCCATGCTGGCTCTGCTCTCTCGTCTTTGGTTTTCGCTGCGCTTTGCCCTGCTCGCCGCTTCGGTGCTGCTGGTGCTGGGCCTGAACCAGCGCGCCGTGAGTGTGCTGCGCCTGCCGGTGGGCAAGGGAGAAGCCCGGTTCGCTACGTGGTCGAAGGCCACGGTGGTCAAGCAAAAAGTGTTGTTGGAAGCCACTTCATCGGTGGACCATTTTGTGGCGCCGGTGGCCGAGGCGTGGCTGCCGACTGCGGTGCCCGCCCTGTGGCTGCCCGCCTTGCGCAGCGCCCTGGCGGTACCCCGCCTGCTGGCCGGCGTGCGCGCCGGGGAGATTTTTCGGGCTCGGCTGCTGGCCGTGGCGCTCTCGCCCCAAGCCCCCTAAGGCGGTGTTTAATTTTGAGGGTTGAGGGTGGAATGCGTTTTGCTGCTTTGGCAAAGCTTGTTCAATCGTCAGTCTTTAATCTCGCCCAACACTCAAACATTAAAACTCAACATTCAATATTTTTGAAATGCGTAATAAAGGATTAATTACCGCTCTCACCATAGTTATTGCAGTGATTTGCGGTTATCATTTGTTTCTCACTTTCGTTTCACGCGGAGTGCAAAGCAAAGCCGTGGCTTACGCTACGCATAATGGTAAACTTAACGAGACTCAGCGCCAGCGTTACCTAGATTCGGTCTGGCGTGCTCCTGTGTTCGGGCCATTCACCTACAAAGAAGTTCGCGAGAGTGAACTTGGCCTCGGCCTCGACCTGAAAGGCGGCATGCACGTGACCTTGGAGGTATCGCCGGTAGAAATTGTGCGCGCCATGAGCGGCAACAGTAAAGACGCGGCATTCGTAAAGTCGCTGGAGCAGGCCCAGGAAGCTCAAAAAACCAACGCAAACGCCCCTTTTACGGCGCTGTTCGCACAGGCTTATCAGCAAAATGCTGCTGGCAAGCCATTGGCTACTATTTTCGCAAACACCACCAACAAGAGCCGCAACATCGACATCAACTCGTCGAACGAGAAAGTAATCGGGGCCATCG
Source organism: Hymenobacter sp. (assembly GCA_036387695.1). Taxonomy (GTDB): domain Bacteria; phylum Bacteroidota; class Bacteroidia; order Cytophagales; family Hymenobacteraceae; genus Hymenobacter. The sequence continues at coordinate 9,269 of DASVTG010000318.1, forward strand.
ACAAGGAGGTTGAAGAAGCCATCGACCGCTCGTTCAACATCCTGCGCACCCGCGTCGACAAGTTCGGCGTGAACCAGCCCAGCATTCAGCGCGTGAAAGGCACCGGCCGCCTCCAGATTGAGCTGCCCGGCGTTGATAACCCCGACCGCGTGCGCAAACTGCTGCAAGGCCAAGCCAAGCTGGAGTTCTGGGAAGTGTGGAATCAGAACGAAATCGGTCCTTACCTGGTGCAGCTCGATTCGCAGCTGTCGGCCAAACAAGCCGC
>DASVTG010000319.1:0-7499 GCA_036387695.1 Hymenobacter sp.
CTTCTCGCCTTTGTAGTCCGAGGCCACGGCCATGCCCAGCGCCGCCCCAATGCTGGTGCTGCTGTGGCCCACGCCAAAGGCGTCGTACTCGCTTTCGCTGCGCTTGGGAAAGCCCGACATGCCGTGGTAGCGGCGGTTGGTCGGGAACTGGTCGCGCCGGCCGGTCAGGATTTTGTGCCCGTAGGCCTGGTGGCCCACGTCCCACACCAGCTGGTCGTGGGGGGTGTTGAAGACGTAGTGCAGGGCCACCGTGAGCTCGACCACGCCCAGCGAGGCGCCGAAGTGGCCGCCGTAGATGCTGACCGAGTCGATGATAAAGTTGCGCAGTTCGGCGCTGAGCTGGACTAACTGCTCGGGAGCGAGCTTTTTGAGGTCGTCGGGCGAGTCTATTGCCGCGAGCAGCGGGCCGGGTTCAACTATCATCAGGGCAGGCGTGGTGGGATGGGTGACGGGAGTTAACCGCCTGACCAGCTAAAAGATTATCGGGCCGGCACAAAGGTACGATTCCGCGCGAAGTGCGGTTGTTGGGAAGCGAAGGAATTAGGGTGTTGGTCGGGGTTTAGGGTTTGGTAATCTAGTTTCCACTCCGACAGGCCGTTTCGGAGGGGACTTTTGCGTATCGGCAAGCCGAATGAACCGGGCAGGGGTTACCCGGTTATCCACCCAAGGACAAAACGCCGGATGCAACCTCCGGCTCGAATTGTGGCACTTTGGCCGCTATGCACTGTATGAAACGAAATTTACCGGCCACCGCCGCATTGTTGAGCGCCTTGCTGGGCGCCACCCACTTGGCCTCGGGCCAGCAAGGCCCCGGCGGCCGGCCCACGGCTCCGGCCGGAACCACGGCCGCCCCGCGCGCCGCCACCGGCCGCATCACCGGCACCGTGACGGAGGCGGGCTCCGGCAAACCGGTTTCCTACGCCACCGTGGCCGTGCTTGACGCGGCGGGCAAAGTGGTGAACGGCGGCGTGGCCGGCGACGACGGCAAGTTTGTGCTGGCGGGCATTCCGGCCGGCACCTACACCGTCCAAATCAGCTTCCTGGGCTTTAAAAACGAGGAGCGCACCGGCGTGGCCGTGGCCTCGGGTGCCCCCACCGACCTGGGCACTTTGGCCCTGGCGGCGGCGGCCCAAAAGCTGGGCGAAGTGGTGGTAACCGCCCAAAGGCCCCTGATTGAGGAGCGGGTGGACCGCACCGTGTACAACGCCGAAAACGACCAGACTACTAAGGGCGGCGACGCCTCCGACGTGCTGCGCCGGGTGCCGCTGCTGAGCGTGGACCTCGACGGCAACGTGAGCCTGCGCGGCAGCTCCAACATCCGGGTGCTCATCAACAACAAGCCCTCGGCCATTGCGGCCAGCAGCATTGCCGACGCCCTGCGCCAGATTCCGGCCGACCAGATTAAGACCGTGGAGGTGATTACCTCGCCCTCGGCCAAGTACGACGCCGAAGGCTCGGGCGGCATCATCAACATCATCACCAAAACGAACACGCTGCGCGGCGGCACCCTGGGCGTGGACGTGAGCGCGGGCACCCGCAGCGCCAACCTGGGCCTGAACGGCAGCTACCGCACCGGCAAGATGGGCTTCTCGCTGAACGCAGGTGGCCGGGCCGGGTACAACATCCGCGGCCGCTTCGAAAACCGCCAGACGACCATCAGCGCCACCAACCCTTCGGACATCCGCTCGACGCTGCAAACGGCCCAAAACCGCCAGAACCAGGGCGGCGGGCGCACGGCGCTGGCCTGGGACTACGACATCAATAAGCAGAACTCGCTGCAGGCTTCGCTCACGTACGGCCTGCGCGCCTCGAGCAGCCAGCAGGACCGGCTGACCCGCACTGACCTGCTCTCCCCATCGAGCCTGCCGGATGTACGCAACGTGGACGTGCAGGACCGGTCTAACTCCGTGGACGCCAGCCTGAACTACACGCATCTGTTTGAAAAGCCGCAGCAGGAATTCAGCCTGCTGACGCAGTACAGCCGCAACGACCGCCAGAACGATTTCACGAACTCGATTCTGGACGTCAACAACTTCAACACGACCAGCCGGCTGCGCAACGAGAACCCCAGCGCCAACGAAGAATTCACGGTGCAGGCCGACTACCAGTCGCCGGTGGGCAAAACGCAGCTGCTGGAGTTTGGGGCGAAGGACATTTTGCGCCGGGTGAACAGCGATTTCTCCTTATTTACGGCGCCCGGCTCCGACGGTGCGTTTGTCCGTGCCACCGGCGGCGCCCTCAACAACGGCTTCAACTACCGGCAGAACGTGGCGGCTGCTTACGCCACCTACACCGTGAGTTTGCCCAAGAACATCACGCTCAAGCCCGGCGTGCGCTACGAGTACACGACCATCACGGCCGACTTCAATAATGCCGACCAAGTCGCGGACATCCCCGCATACGGAGCGCTGGTACCCAGCGTGAACTTGTCGCGGCGCCTCGAAAACGGCAACGTGGTGAAAGCGGCCTACAACCGCCGCCTTCAGCGCCCCTCGCTGCAATTTCTGAACCCGGCCCCGCAGTTCTCCAACTCGCTGATAGTGAACCGAGGAGAACCAACATTGGACCCTGAGTTCACCAATAATTTTGAGGTGGGCTATAGCACGGCGGTGAAACAAGTCAACCTGAACTTCACGGCCTTTGCGCGCAATACTACCGGCTCCATTCAGTCCGTACGCAGGCCTTTACCCGAAGAGCTAAGGACTGCGCTAAACTCTCAGCTGGGTCCTGAGACACAAGTACTGCCTGGTGCGCAGCTGGTTACTTTCGGCAACATTGGCGAGGAAAACGCTTACGGCGGCAACGTGTTTGCTTCCCTCAACGGCAAAAAGCTGAGCTTGAATAGCGGCGTCGACGTGTACTACGCCGTGCTGCGCAACAACGTATCGGACCGCCTCTACAACGCCTCGAATGAAGGCTTTGTGGTCAGCGGCCGGCTCTTTGGCTCTTACAAAATCACCGACCTGTGGGGCTTGCAGGCCTTTGGCTTCTACCGCGGCCGGGAAGTGCAATTGCAGGGCGAGCAGAGCGGTTTCGGCTTCTACGGCCTGAGCGTGCGGCGCGACTTTGCCAACAAGAAAGGCAGCTTCGGCTTCGGCGCGCAAAACTTCGTGACCCCGTCCATCAACATTCGCAACGAGATTCGGACGCCCTTGCTGGTGCAGTCCAGCGTCAACGAGCGGCGTCAGCTGAGCTTCCAGGTAAACGCCAGCTACCGCATCGGCCAACTCTCGGCCGACCAGCGCCCGCGCCGCCGCCGCGGCGTCGACAACGACGACTTGAAAGGCGATGGCGGCGGCGACCTTGGCGGCGGGGGCGACGCTCCTGCGGGTGGCGGCGCGGGCGGTGGCACCGGTGGCGCTCGCCCGGCCGGCGGCGCCCCTGGGGCTCGTCCGGGCGGTGCTCCCGGCGCACCAGGCGCTCGTCCTGGCGGTGCACCCGGTGTTCGCCCGGCAGGTGCTCCTGGCGCCCCGGCTGGCGCGGCGCCAGTCACCGCTCCCGGCTCGCAACCCCTAACGACTCCGGCCGACAGCACCACGACCGATTCGACCAAAACGCTGCCGGCCACGGTACCGGGTGCGGCGCCGGCCCTGCCCCGCCCCACGGCACAGCCCGCGGACTCCACGCGTCAACAGCCCCCGGCCCCGGCCAACACTCCCGTCAATCCCATCAACTCACCGGCCAACGCGCCGTCGCCCGGCACCACCACGCCCGGCGGCATCACGCCCGCCGGCAGCCCCGGTGGCCGTCCGTAGAGCAGCTTCCTGACGCGGGTTAGTTAAAAGATGAGAGTTAAAAATTAAATCCCGCAGGTCTGGGGTTTTAACTTTTAACTCTCATCTTTTAACCCTTAGCCGAGCGTGGGCTTGCGGTCGAACCGAGCCAGCACGAGCGGGAAAATCACCAGCTCGCCAAACACGGCCCCCACAATGGCCAGCGCCGTGAGCGCCCCAAACAGCTGCACGGTTTTGAGCGATGCCAGCAGCATAAGGGCGTAGCCCAAAAACAGAATGATGCTGGTGAGCACCACCGTGGGGCCTACGTGCGCCACCGTGGCCCGCCGCGCCGCCGCAGGCAATTCGCCGCGCCGCCGCTGCTGCTGGTAAGCATGAATAAAATGAATGCTGTCGTCGGTGCAGAAGCTGAGCACGATGGCGGCAATGCTGGCCGTGGCCGTATCGAGCGGAATGCCGGCCCAGCCCATGATGCCCAGCAGCGCCAGCACCGGAAACAGGTTGGGCACCACGGCCAGCACCGCCAGCCGAAAATCGCGGATAAACGCCCACGTCAGCAGAAATACTAGTCCGAAGGAAGTGAGCAGGCTGTTGGTTTGCGACGCCGTGACGTAGGCCGTGATGCGGGCGTACATGGGCTGGTACCCGGCCGGCGCCACCTCCGCCACCGGCCCCAGGGTGGCCCGCGCAATGCCGAGCACGGTATCCAGGCGCGCCGTGAGCTGCCGGGCCGAGAGCATCTGGCCCGCCACCGTGATGCGGCCCGTCTGGCTGGGCTCGTGCAGGTACTGCCGGGCCAGGGCCGGGTAGCGGGCTCCTAACTGCTGGTGCACGGCCGTGAGCACGCCCTGGCTGCGCAGCGCCCGGCGGGCTCGGGGGCCAAACTGCGCCTCCAGCGCCGCCAGGTAGAGCGACTGAAACCCGAACCCACGCTCGGCGCCCGGCAGGGTTTGCACCGAATCGGCGAAGGCCACGGCGGCCCGCAGCACCCGGCCGCTGTCGAGGGTGAGGCCGGGGCGGGGGCGCACCAGCAGCTCCAGCGGCATGTAGGGCCCCCAGGCGGCTTCCATGGCCCGGTGGTCGGTCACCACCACGTAGTCATCAGGGAGGTAGCCCAGGGTATACGTGTCGTTGCGCAGGCGCAGCGCGCCCGCCAGCAGCCCCAGCGTGAGGGCCGCCGACACGGCCGCGCAGGCCCGGCGATGCCGCAGCACCCACTCGTAAAAGCGAAGCACTTGGCCCCCGGTGGCGCGCGTGGCCTGGGGCTGCGGCCGGGTGAGCGGCAGCAGCACCACGCCCAGCAAAAACGTGAGCCCCAAGCACAACACAATGCCCAGCGCGGCAAACAAGCCGAAATTCCGCAGAATGGCCATTGGGCTGGTGAGCAGGGCCAGGAAGCCCGCCGCCGTGGTCGTCATGGTGAACAGGCAGGGCTGAAACACGTTGCGCAAGGCCTGCAAGGCGCTGGCCTGCGGCGAAGCGGTGGCCGCGTCGGGCAGCAGGTTGCGCTCGTTCACCACGTGCATCGAGTCGAGAAAGCCCAGCAAAATGATGACGATGGGCAGCAGCACCGTGAGCAGGTTGAGGCGGTGCCCCAAGGCCCCGTACACGCCCAGCGTGAGGTAGGTGGCCACGCCCACGATGCCCAGCGTGTAAAGCAGCAAATAACCATTGCGGTAGATGCCCAGAAAGATGGCAAACATAAGCAAGTAGCCCAGCCCCAGGAAAAGCCCAAAGTCGTGCTGCGACAGCTCGTTCAGCCCCGCGAATACCACCCCCACCCCGCCCAGCAAGGCCTGCCCGGGCGCGAAATGCCGATGCACCACGCCCCGCACCCGCGCCAGGATGGCACCCCGGCGGTTGTCGAAATCGGAGAGTTGGCGCAGCACCACCAGCAAGCGCGTGGCCCGGTAATCGGGACTGAACAGCTGCCCGCGCAGCGTGGGCTGCGCGCCCAAAGCGGCCCGTACGCTGCCGGCCGTGGCGTCGGGCGGCAATAGTGGCTGCGGCGGCGCCGTGGCCAGCAGGCCCGCCCGGCCTGGCAGCTCGGCGTTGCCGGCCCCCAGCACCTGGGCCACTTCCGGCAGGGCCGCCAGCTCGGCGCTGAGGGCCCGCAGGGTGGCGAAGCGGCCGGGCGTGAGCATGGTGCGCTCGTCCTTCACCACCACCACAACCACCTCGTCGTTGCCGAACCGCGCCTGGAAATCGTGGTAAGTCGTCAGGGCTGGGTCGTCGCTCAGGAACCAGGCCGACAAGTTGTTGTCAACCACCAAAGCCGCCCGCACGCCTGGCCACAATGCCACGCAAGCCACCCCAACGAGGGCCAGCAGCAACAGGCGGATTTTGTAGAGGAAGGCCATGGGCGAGAGGAGGTTTATGTGATGAATTGCGGGAAGAGGACAGCAAACAGGCCGTTATGCTGAGCGCAGTCGAAGCATCTCTACCGCGCCCCCTGTCATGCTGACGAAGGAAGCATCCTATCAAGGCAGCACGATTTGTTCAGTTGTGAGAAGGTCCTTCGCTACGCTCAGGATGACAGACGAAGCGGTAGAGATGCTTCGGCTACGCTCAGCATGACCGGCTTATGCCAGCGGAGCTGCTACTCACGCCCTCAACTCCTGCCCAAACAGCGCGTAGTGCGCCACTTCCATCGGCAGGCCATCGGTGAAGTGCCGGGAAAAGTTGTCGGAGCGCATCAGGCAGAAGATGATTTCGGTGTAAAGCTCGCGGAAGCTCAGCATGCCGTAGGCCCCGAGGAAGCTCATGAGCTGCTGCTGCCGGAAATCGGGGTGCACGCCCACTGTTTTGGCCAGCAGCACTTTGTGGGCCAGGCGCGGGTAGTCGCGCGCAAAATTGGCCGGCGTGGTGCCCAGGTTCAGCGGCGCGTAGTTGGGCTGGCAGAAGCTAAACGCCACCAGCTGCCCCCTAGCCCGGTCGCGAAACAGCACCGACGTATGCGGGCACAGCCCAGCCGCAAACCCGGCGTTGTACTGCCGCCGGAATTGCGCCAGCGGAATCCGGCGGTAGCCTGGGTTGGCGCTGAAAACGTTGTCGACCAAGGCGTGCAGCTCGGCTTCGTGCGCACCCCAGGTGTCCGGGTTCAGCGGGATGAGGTCGTAGGGAAGCTGCTGGAAAGCCGCCAGCAAGTCGGCTTTTTGCCCGTAGGCTTCTGGCACGGCGTCGGCCCGAATCAGCCGGCTTTCGAAGGTGAGGGCGGGCGAGAAACCCAGCTGCGCCAGCAGGGCCGGGTAGTAGGGCGGGTTGCGGGGCTCCCGGTCGAAGACGTTCCAGGAGGGCGCCGGGCCCAGCCGCAGCCGGTAGGCGTGGAACGTATTAAAACTGAGCGGCCCCAGCAGCCGGCCGTAGCCCCGCCGCCGGGCCTCGTCGGCCAGCCGAGCGAAGGCGTCCCGGTTCAACGCCAAGTCGTCGATGGTTTCCCAGAAGCCAAAATAGGCGTCCGGGCCGTGGTGCGGGAAGATGCCCACCACCCGCAGCCCGGCCGGGTGCGTGAGGACGATGATGTCATTCCGCCCGGCCTCGGCCCGGAACAATTCGAGCAGGGCCTCCGGGTTTTCCACAGGGGGCGAAGGTTGACCCGCGTAAATAGCGGCCGGAATCTCGAAGAATGAACCCGGCAGGTCATCCACGAAAACATGCGTGGTAAAGGACATTTGCGGTTGGTGTGGTATTCTGAAAGTCATTAGAGCAGTCTTGGGGTCGGTGTACAGTAGCGCGAACTCTGTAGTTCGCGTCCCCGCGCCGCTA
>DASVTG010000320.1:0-9560 GCA_036387695.1 Hymenobacter sp.
AGGCGCAGGAGACAGCAATTTTCTTTCCGCACACTATTGTGAAGAGCAATATTTGGTGCGCAGCTAGTATAAATAAAGTGCAATTAAAATATGGACGGTTAGAGCGGTGTTTCTGATAATAGGGATATTAAAGCAACCTTATAATTCATATTGCAAACTATCTCGTAATTATAACTATTTGATGAAGGTGTAAAATTTTGTCATTTTGTAACCTTTAAATTTCTTCATGTTGGCTAAAAAAAACACGTTTTAGAGGATTTAAAGCCATTATTTTGCTTCATGTTGCCAAACTCAGAATCTGAAGCCTTGCGAGCAATATTGGATTGGATTGTGAAATGTGAAAGGTCGTGTTTAAGTTTGCGAAACGCTCTGAGTCAGCAAAACACAAAATTTTGCTGAAATCACTCGCTCAGAGAATGCAATTTTTTTTAATATTATGATAAACCTATTCAAACATACCGGGCGTGTGGCCGCTGCGGGAATGCTACTGGTTGGTGGACCAGCTTGGGGACAGTTTAATCCCAATGCGTACTACCGCGTTGTCAACCAAGCAAGCGGAAAATGTCTTGACATCAATGGGGCTTCAACCCGCGAAGGAGCGTTGGCCATCCAATGGGACTACTTCGGTCAAACCAACCAGCAATGGAAGCTGGTGGACGCCGGCAACGGCTCGTTCAACGTGGTTGCGCGGCACAGCGGCAACTATTTGGACGTGAGCAGCGCTTCCAAAGCGAGCAGCGCGCAGGTGCTGCAGTGGCCCCGGAACGGCGGCGACAACCAGCGGTGGGTAATCAAGGCGTTGCCCGGCGGCGGCTATACCATCACGGCCAAGCACAGCGGGCTGTTGTTGCAAGTGGCCAATGGCTCTTCCGCCAGCGGTGCCCTGCTGCAGCAAGGCACTGCCCAGTCTTGCGCCACGGCCACCCAGTCGACCAGCGTGTCCCGTGCTTCCGCTGGCCAGTTGGTGGCCGCGCCGGCAAGCGCCGGCCTGACGGTGTATCCCAACCCCGCCAATGACTTTGTGACCGTGCTGCTGCCCAACGGCACCCGCCCCACCGACCCGGTGTTTCTGTATGATGGCTCGGGCCGCTTGGTGCCTCACCAGCCCCTGGACGCTGCCGGCCGCTTGTCGGTAAGCAAGCTGCCCGCCGGCACGTACTCCCTCGCCGTGGGGGAAGGCGCCAAGCAATTGCGCCAGCGCCTGTTGGTTTCGCGCGAAGTCGCGGGCGCTTCTGCAGCGGCTACCTCCCTCGGCGGAGCCCTGGCTCCCAAAGCGGGTTCTTCGTCAGCAGTGGTTGCGTCGGGTTGCCCTCAGGTTTGGCTGATTGAGGAAATTGGCGCCGCCCCGGCCCCCGCTCCGGCCCCAGTGCCTACTCCAGCACCGGCGCCCGCGCCAGCACCGGTCCCAGTGCCTACTCCGGCACCGGCGCCCGCTCCAGCACCCACCCCGACTCCTACCCCCACGCCGACTCCGGCTCCCAACGTAAACTTGTCGACTTACCGCCAGTTGGCCCAGAGCTATTCGCAGGCGTCGGGCATGACTTACCGCTACGGCAACCCCAGCGGCATCGGCAACAGCGGCATCCCCACCTACTACCAGCCCGGCGACCGTCGGTTTGACAACCACGGCAACGGCAACGGCTGGGACTATCAGATTGGCAACCAGGACCGCACGAAAAACGACTTCAGCAGCAACCAAGCGCAGATTCTGCACCTGGCCGACAACAGCAATGACGTGGGCGTCGACATCATCCAGCAAGTGATGATGGGCGAAGGCACCTACGCTCAAAAGCCCCAACTCCCGTGGGTGTACTACGGCGGCGGCCGCCCCGACCCGGACGCTTTCCGCTACCAGAGTGCTAACGGCGGTGCCCTGCGCCAGCCCACGGCCATCGGCCGCTCGTACGGCTACTACCAGTGGGCTTCCAACGACCTGGTGGCTTTCCAGAACGGCTTTATTGCCTGCTTCGGCACCAACACCAGCACCGGCGGCGTGTCGCTGAAGCTGCCCGCCAACAAAGTGCCTACGGCCGTTGCCGTGACCAGCAACAACGAGTTTGCCCTCGTGACCGTGTGGGACACCGACGCCCTCAAAGGCCAGGTGGCCGTGATTGCCCTCGCCACCGGCAACCGCTTCTGGGGCGACTGGTCGGCCCTGTACCCCGGCCTGCGCAACCGCGGCTTGTTCACCTTCATGAAGGTTCTGGGCTACGTGGACCTGCCCGGCGTGACCCAGCCCACCGAGATTTCGGCCTCGACCGACTTCGCCGCTTCGCTCGACGCCTTCCAGGGGTGGATGGTGTCGCCCGACGGCCGCGACGGCCGCTACAGCGAAGAGAAATTGTTGCTGACCAACGAAACCAACCGTCAGAGCTTCATCAACGGCTCCAACAAGGACCGTTACTCCAAGTCAGGCTTCGCCGTCATCATCAGCAAGGCCGAGAAAAAGGCCGTGTTCCTGGACCTGAAGCCCTTGTTCGACCAAGTGCGCAACATGTACTTCACCTCGCGCAGCAACTTCGACCAGACCCAGAACGTGGGCCAGCAGCCCGGCCAGTGGCCCTTCGCCTTCTCGGTAACGCCCAGCGCGGCCCCGGTGGTGGTGAAGACCGTTGACCTCGGCCAGGCGCCCACCGCCGTGCGCACCAGCGTGATGCCGGGCGTGAACCAGGCCTACGTGGCCACGCAGGACGGCACGCTGCACTTGTTCAGCGTAGGCGGCTACGGCACCTCGAACGGCGGCGCACCGTCCTCCATTGGCGAAGTGGGCAGCGTGAACGTGGGCAGCAACCCCACCAGCATTGCCTACGTGAAAGACAAGGAGTGGGGCAACCCCCGCACCATTGGCAACCAGCTGATGGTAGCCGTGCGGGGCGAGCGCGCCGTGAAATGGGTGAAGCTGAGCGGCACTTCGGCCAGCGTGTTCAAGACCCTGCGCGACAGCCGCATGCAAGACCCGGTGTGGATTGAGGACAACGACAGCCACGGCACCGAAGCTTCCATCGTGACCGTGTCGGACTTCTCGGGCAAGCAGGTGCTCAACTACCGCTACGGCCCCATTATTTTCCACACCAACGGCGGCGCTCGCTACGACATGGGCCCCGACGGCAAAGCCGAGTTTGAATGCGGCGGCGCTTACCCGGTGGCCGGCAAGCCCTTCCAGGTTTCGGGCAACAACGTGCCGTAACCGAAGCCAAATCAGTGATTCCAGCAAAGGGCCGTGGTGGCTTCGCAAAGCGCGAGGCGGCCACGGCCCTTCTGCTGATAACCCTTCTGCTTATAAAGTAGGAGAGAACGGGTGGCGCGACACAAGCGGGTTTTTTGTGGCTTACTTTGAGCGAAGCACCCCGCTGGACGCAAACGGCGCTGCTTTTAACCCATGCTTGCTACCATTCTCACCGAAACACCACTGCCCGCCCTGCCGTCGGCCTCGGGCATCGAGGTAATTGGCCCCGTGGCCTACGTCATCAGCGACGATGCTCCTTTCATCTATTTGCTCGATGCCGCCACCATGGCAAGCTTGGCGCAGGTTCGCCTCTTCGAAACCACCGAGTTTGGCACCGGGCGCATTCCCAAAAGCGCCAAGCCGGACCTGGAAGCGCTGACGGCCCTTACCTGGCCCACCGGGCAGGCGGGGGTGTTGGCGCTGGGGTCGGGCAGCACCCCGGCGCGCGAATCGGGCTGGTTTTTGCCCGTGTCGGGCGGAGAGCCGCTGCGGGTTGCGTTGGGGCCGCTCTATGCGTTGTTGCGGGCCTTGTTGCCGGCCGGCGCCGGATTCAACATTGAGGCCGCGGCATCCACGGCCACGGAGTTGCTGCTGTTTCAGCGCACGGTGGGGCAGGCCAACGGGGCGTTGCTGTTTCGGCTGCCCCTGGCGGCCAGCCTTCGGTTTTTGGCTGCCGGGGGCCCGCCGCCCGCGGTGCCACGCCCCCAGGCTTTTCCCCTGCCCCAGCTCGACGGGCACCCGGCCGGCTTCTCCGGCGCCTCGTTCGTGGAAGGGCGGTTGTTTGTCACGGCTTCGGTGGAGGACACCGCCGATGCCGTGCTCGACGGGGCCGTGCTGGGTTCCTTCATCGGGGTCGTCAACCCGGATTCCCACGTCGCCACGTTTGCCCGCTTGCAGTGGGCCGATGGCCGGGACTACCGCGGCAAAGTGGAAGGCCTGGCCGTGCGCCGCGCCCTGGGCCCCGGGCGCTGGGAACTGGTGCTCGTGACCGACGATGACTTGGGCGGCAGCACGTCGGTGGTGGCCGAAATATCAATTTGACGCGGCCCGTTGCCGAAGGAAGGCTTGCGTCGCCCAGTCGGTTACATTTTTTAACCTTTTCTGAGCCAATCATTCACTGGGTGGCACGGTCCGGGATACTGCTTTTTCGCAGCCCTGGGCCTGCGCTGCCAAGCCGTCTCGTTGCTTTTCGCCGCGTAATTTTGACGTGGGCCGTCGTTCTGCATCTACTCGTTTCTTTATGAATCTGCTGCCTCGTTCCCGGGAGACGCTTTATTTTCAAAGCGCCGCCGGCAAACTCTACCATCACCCGGCCGGCTACGTGCGCCTGGCCTGGAGCGCCGAGCGCACGCCCCTCGACACCGTCAAGACCTTCTACGAGCAGGTGCTGGCGCTGCTGCTCAATTCGGGCGCGCGCAAAATCTTGTCGGACCACGGCCAGCGGGCCCCGCTCTCGGGCCTGGCCCAACAGTGGCTCACCGAAAACTGGATACCCCGGGCCATTTCCCAGGCCCGCACCCGCCACTGCGCCATCGTGGAAGGCGCCGACCCCTTGCACCGCCTCTCTACCCAGTCGGTGGTGGCCTCCGCGCCCAGCGACTTCGTCTTCAAGCGTTTCTCGGCCATGGAAGACGCCGAAAGCTGGCTAGCCAGCCTCCCAGCGTAGCCCAGCAGCCAGCAGATGGTTGGGCTTCCACGGTGGGCCCGAATCAAAATCGTCGAACAACTCGTAGTGAGAAGTTATTCTCGTTACCATTCGTCGGCCGAAACAGATTCTTTTCCCTTGTCCACAAACCAGATGCTGCGCGAGCAGATTGCCCAACGGCTGTACCAGGAGCTGGGAACCTTGTCCGCATCGGCAGCAAAGCAATTGAATCTTAGCGCTCGGGGCTCAACGGCAGAAGTTGCGGAAGAAGAGTCGATGGAGCCTTTGCAACAGCACATTCTGGCCCTGGCCAATGCGGTGCTGATGAACAGCCCCGTGCTCTTCGAAGCCCACGTGCTGCAGCTGAGCCAACAGGCCGGGCCCGACATTGCTTCGGAACAGATGGTTGCCCTCCGGCAGGCCATGTTGCTGCGCCTGAGCGTGGGCGAGTACGTGGTGGTGGGGAGCGTACTCAGCGCCGGCATCAATGCCCTTGCGGCGCCCGTGTCCGCCCCTGCGGCCAACGTCGTTCCGGCAGAAGCCGCCGAAAGCGGCCGTTTTGCCGACCTGACCGCCGAGTACCTGGAGCGGCTGCTGGCCAGCGACCGCACCGCGGCCCAGCGCCTGCTGTCGGCCGAGGCCGAAGCCGGCACCGACGTGCGCGACCTGTACCTGCACGTGCTGCAGCCGGCCCAGCGCGAAGTAGGCAACCGCTGGCACCGGGGCGAAATCAGCGTGGCCGAAGAACACTACTGCACCGCGGCCACGGCCGGCCTCATGGCCCAGCTGCAACCTTATTTTCAACGCACGCCCCGCAACGGGCTCCGCCTGCTGGCCGCCTGCGTGGCCGGCGACTTGCACACCATCGGCCTGCAGATGGTGGCCGATTTTCTGGAGTACGAAGGCTGGGACGTGAGCTACCTCGGCGCGAGCACCCCGCTCGACAGCATCCGCCGCATGATTGCCGACCAAGGCGTGGACCTGGTGCTCACCGCCGCGTCGATGCCGCACCACGTGCCCTTGCTGCGCGAACTGGTGGCGGCGCTGCGCCGGGACCCCGCCACCAAGCACGTGCGCGTGGTGGTGGGCGGCCGGCCTTTCGTGCACGACGCGGACTTGTGGGAGCGCACCGGCGCCGATGCCTGGGCCGCCAGCGCCGACGAAGCCGTGCGGGTGGTGCGCGGGTTGTTTCCAGCGGGCGAATAACGGCTAAGCTGCTTCACCAAGCCGGCAGTGGACGGCCTGGGCCTAGCGCGTGAAGTCCTCCACCACTTGCAGGAACATGGGCGTAGGCACTTCCACCGACTGCCCGGTGGGCGCGAGCAGGCCCGTTTGCAGGTCCACCCGGAAGCTCACCACGTTGTTGGAATTCTGATTGGCGACCAGCAGCAAGCGGCCCGAGGGGTCGAGGGCGAAGTTGCGGGGCGTTTTCCCTCCGGTGCTCATGTGCTGCACCGGGGCCAGCGTGCCGTTCGACGTGTCGATGGCAAACACGGCAATGCTGTTGTGGCCGCGGTTGGAGGCGTACAAAAACAAGCCGTCGGGCGACACGTGGACGTCGGCGCAGGAGTTTTCGCCCGCGTAGCCCGTGGGCAGGGCCGACACCGTTTGCAGCTCGCGGAAGCGGCCGGCCGCCGCGTCGTACGCCAGCGCCGTCACCGTAGAGTTCAACTCATTGATAAGGTAGGCCACTTTGCCATTGCGGTGAAACACCAAATGGCGGGGTCCCGCGCCGGGCCGCGCCACAAACGCGGGCTCGGCCATGAGCGTGAGCTTGCCGGCGGCGGGGTCCAGTTGGTAGCCATACACCTTGTCGGTGCCCAGGTCCACGGCAAAGGCGTACTTGTTGGCCGGGTCGGGGAGGAGGCAGTGGGCGTGGGGGCCGTTCTGGTTTTTGTGCGGGCCGCTGCCCTCGTGCTGGTCGGTGGCGCTGGGGGGCGCCAGCTTGCCATCGGCGGCCACGGGCAGCAAGGCCACGTTGCCGCCCATGTAGTTGGCCACCAGCGCGGCTTTGCCGTTGCCGTCGAGGCTGATGTAGCAAGGCGAGCTGCCCGCCGAAGGCTGCTGATTGAGCAGGGTGAGGTCGCCGGTGCGCCGGTTCACGGCGAAAGCACTCACGCCGCCGCTTTTCGTCCCCTGAAACGTCTGGGTTTCGTTTACGGCGAACAGAAAGCCGCGCGCGGCGTTCATGGTCAGGTACGTGGGGTTCGGGCCGCCGCGCTGCTCACTCAGCCGGGTCAGGGCGCCGGTGGGGGAGAGGCGGTACAGAAATATGGTGCTTTCTTGCTCCGAGGCCACGTTTGTGCCCACGTACACCAGGTAGTCCCGGGGCGCGGTGCTGGCCGCCGGCCGCGCGCAACCGGCCAACAGGGTTAGGGCGAAGGCGCTCAGGCCGCCGATAATCAGGCAGGAGCGGAGGGAGCAGAACGCGTGAGGCATGGAAGCGGCAAAAGTTGAGTCGCAAATGTGCAACAAACCAGGCATTGATGGGCGCTCTTGGCCTCTTGCAACGCCTCGGCACAACCCTTTTTTCTTATTCGCGTTAAAGGCAACTTCATGGTCGCGCTTTGACGGCACGGCACGTTGTTTCACTAACCTATTGGTCCCTTGAAAAAGCAACTCATCCTTCTCACCCTCCTGTTTGCCACCGGCGGTTACACGGCAAGTGCTCAAACCAGCACCACCACCACTCAGCAAACGACGGTGACTCCGGCTACGCCCGCCACCCCCGTGGTGACGCCCGCCCCGTCGTCGACCACGGTAGAGTCGACCACGACCACCGTGCAGCCCAGCACCACCGTTACGCCTGCTACCACCGTGCCCGCTGACACGAAAATGAAAGGCAAGCGCAACAAGACCAAAATCAAGCCGAAAGACTAAGGCCTGGCCTACCTTTCTAATCATATAAAAGCCCGGCCGCAAGCATTTGCGGCCGGGCTTTCTGCTTGTTCAGGACGCCGGTAGGCAGTGGTCGGCATCACCGGGTGCGGCTGGCTGGCGGCGAGGGCTCGTGGGCACCCAGCACCCGCCCGGCCTTTGTGCCGTTGACGAACGGAACGGGCTCGGGTGGCGACGGCTTGAACTTCAAGGAATCGGCACTCGCCACTGGCGCAGGTGCCGAGGCTGGAGCCGCCACGGTAGGAGGTTGCTGGGATGGTGAGCCGCCATCGCACGCCCCCAGTAAAGTGCTGGTCACCACGGCGAGCACCACGACGAGGGAAAGATTCTTTTTCATAGCGAAGGCCCAAAATAGATGGTTTTCTTCTCAACGTGCCGTGTCGCCTTAGGGTTAGGCATTCCGCCATCTGCCCGCATCTCGGCTCACGTGTTCGGCACCCTGAGCCATTACAGAACGGAACGCAAAAAAGCCTCAAAAACTGCATCTGCGAACAGATTTAAAGCTTTTGAGGCTAGTTTTGTGGGTGGTCGTTAGACCTTCCTAGTACCCGGAGCCGGAGTCGAACCGGCACACCTTGCGGTATTGGTGTTTGAGACCAACGCGTCTACCGGTTCCGCCATCCGGGCAGGATGAGCTTTGTGAGAACGAATCCGCTCTGCCGGTATCAGGAGCGGGCTGCAAAGGTAGCAACTTGCTGCTGGATGCGCAACAGATAGCGCTTTTTTAGGTAATAGGTGCGGATTTGTTGCAGCGCGGCGGGCCGGTGGTCGCCGGGGAGTTGCTCATAGCCAGCGAGTACGGGCTGGATGCCCGCGTCGAGCGTATCGGCCAGTGCCGTTACTTCGGCGGCTACCTGGGCCTGAGTGGCGGCATCGGGGGCCGTTTCCAAGTCCATAAGCTGCTCGTTGAGGTCCATCATGTCCATCAGGAAATCGGGCGGCAGTTGTTCCTGCTTGCCTTCTTCGAGTAGGCCGTGCTGGCGCAGGATGTAGGCCATGCGCTGGTCGGGGTCAGAGAGGGTGCGGTAAGCGTCGGTGTTGAGGGTGGCCTGACGCAGCATGTCCGCCTGGTTTTCAGCCGACGAAGTGGCGTGAAAATCGGGATGCGTTTCGCGGCTTTTGGCGTAGTAGAGCCGTTTGAGAACCGCTTCGTCGGGCAGGAAGGACTCGGGCAGGCTGTAGAATTCGAAGTAGTTTGGGGCGTCGGGCATGGGGCAAAAAGAAGAGCAACTTTCAGGGGTAAGCATATACGGCTACGCCACCGGATTTACCGAAAAAGCCACGGGCGGGGCTGCAAAAAGCCGCTTGGTGGCGGGCCACACTTCGCCAAAAAGCGCTGATTTGCGGTAGGCGTTCAGGGCATCTGCGTCGTCCCAATGGCTGTACGTGCAGTAGGTGGCCGGGTGGTCGGCATCTTGCCAAAGTTCCAAGTGCCGACAGCCCGGTTGTTGACGAATGCGGGCTTTAGTGGCGTGAAACAACTCAAGGAAAGTGGCTACTTCAGCCGGAATGAAGGACATGCGAACGACGCGGACGAGCATTGCTAAGCTTGGGTGAATAAAAGATGAAGATTCAATGCAAATAAAAAATACAATAATGCCAACTTGTAAACACAACCATTCGTAAATGTCGGCCCGTTATTAATTCTTCAGTTTCCCTCCTCACATCCTTTATGAAACTTTCCTTTCCTCGTTCCACCGCTTTATTGCGGCTGATGGTCCCCGCGCTGGCCGGTGGCTTGCTGCTGAGCAGCTGCAACAGCCAAACCACCACTTCCGAAACCGACCAAGC
>DASVTG010000321.1:0-3756 GCA_036387695.1 Hymenobacter sp.
GAGTTGTCGCGCGGAATTTCAGTCCGCGTGTAGCCCGCGGTCATCCGAATCATGGCGCGGACTAAAAGCTCACGCTACAATCGCGCTGCCGTGGCTCCCCTCTCCGCGGGAGAGGGGCCGGGGGTGAGGTTTTCCGACTGAACTTAACCCCGTGCCGCTTGTTTATCCGCTTGGAAACCGCTAGCTTTCGGCGGGTTATCCGGCCCCCAAGCGTGTATGGACCAAAAAGTATTAGTGCTGAATGGCGACTATACCGCCATCACCCTGTGCAGCGTGCAAAAGGCGTTTGTGCTCCTGTTTCTGGATAAAGCGGAAATGGTGGCCAAGTCAGAGCATGGCACGCTGCGCACGATTTCGCATGCCTACCCCAAGCCGAGCATTATCCGCTTGCAGCGCTATGTGCGCGTGCCCTACAAAGGCATTGCCTTGAGCCGCCACAACATTTTCAAGCGCGACCATTTTGAGTGCCAGTACTGCGGGTCGACCAAAAACCTGACCCTCGACCACGTGGTGCCCCGTTCCCGCGGCGGCGAGTCGAGCTGGACCAACCTGCTCACTGCCTGCGCTCGCTGCAACCACGCCAAGGGCCATCACACGCCCAACGAAGCCGGCCTCACCATTCGGCAGCAGCCGAAGAAGCCCACGTTGGCTGGTTTCCTGAAGCTTTCGGCGGGCACCATCGACCAGAATTGGCACGCGTATCTAAACTAAGTTGAGCCGTGAGGCGTTGGAGGGGGGTACCTTTGTTCGTACCCCTCTAAAACCACTGCCCATGGCCTTACCCAAATTCGCCGCTACTCGCTCCTTTCACACCGAGTTAAAAACTCGCATCAACCAATATTTTGAGGAGTCGGGCCGGCAGATGACGGGTGATACCAGCCTTATTATCAAGGCGGTTCTTCTCGTGAGTGCGTTGGTTGCGCTGTACGTGCACTTGGTGTTTTTCACGCCGGCCGCCGGCTGGGCCCTGCTCGAATGCGCGTTGGCTGGCTGCACCATTGCCGCCATTGGCTTCAACGTGATGCACGACGGCGCCCACGGCAGCTTCTCGCGTTATTCGTGGGTGAACAAGCTCGCAGCTTACACGCTGGGCGTGCTCGGCGGCAGCCCCTACATGTGGAATTCGAAGCACAACCTCATCCACCACACCTATACCAACATTGAGGGCCACGACGACGACATCAACATCCAGCCCTGGATGCGCATGACGCCCGACCAGCCCAAGCACTCGCTGCACCGCTACCAGCACTTCTACTTCTGGGCCCTGTACTGCATGCTCTACATCTCCTGGATTTTTGCGATGGACTACCAGAAGTACTTCAGCCGCCAAATTGGCGCCATCGGCCTCAAGCCCATGAACACCGGCGAGCACGTGAGCTTCTGGGGGTTTAAGGCGCTCAATTTGGTGCTTTACGTGGTGCTGCCCATCTATATGGTTGGTTTCCTGCCTTGGCTGGCCGGCTTCATGCTGAGCACCTCGGTGGCCGGCTTGGTCCTGAGCATGGTGTTCCAGTTAGCCCACACCGTGGAAGACGCCGCTTTCCCCGTGCCGCACGCCACCACCGGCAAGCTCGAAGACGAGTGGGCCATTCACCAAGTCCGCACCACGGCCAATTTCGCTACCGACAACAAAGTGGTTAGCTGGCTGGTGGGCGGCCTCAACTTTCAGATTGAGCACCACCTCTTTCCCAAGATTTCGCACGTGCACTACCCCGCCATCAGCAAGATTGTGCAGCAGGTGTGCGACGAGTTTGACGTGACTTATAACAACTACGCTCGCACCCGCACCGCCATTGCCTCCCACGTGGGATTCCTGCGCCAAATGGGCCGCGCTGCCTAGCCAACTCGCTTATACCAAAAGAAAAGAGACCTCGCTCAGGCCGTAATTCGGTCTGGGCGAGGGTCTCTTTTCTTTTGGTGTTATCCCCGCAACAGGCGCGGGTTTCTAGCCACAAACAAACCCGTTTCGGGAAGCCGGCCCGCCGCCTGCTCCCAGCTAAAGCCCTGGGCCAGCACCGCCCGCCGCACCGCCACGTGGCTCGCTTTCGAATGAATCTCAATGAGCAGGGTGTTCACCTGCGCCAGCCAGTCGGTGGAGTCCGCGAATACCTGTTGCTCGTAGTCCTCGATGTCAATTTTCAGCAAATCCACCCAGGTCAGGTTGTGTGTCCGCAGTAGGGTGCGCATGCACACGGCCGCAACTTCGGTGGTTCCGGTGTCGGCGCTGATTTTGGCGTTGTAAGCCTGCGCGCTCGAATCAATGCGCACGGTGCCGTCGGCGGCAGACAGGGCCGCCCGCACCGGCACGGCAGAGGTACCGCGCAGGTTGTGTTCCAACAAGCGAAAATTGCCCGGTTCCGGCTCCAGGCAAATCAGGCGGGAAACCGGAAACTTCTGGAGAAAAAACAAGGCTGCCAAGCCCACGTTGGCGCCCACGTCTACCACCGTCCGGAATTGCTCGCCCCGCAACGGCGCCAAGTCGTAGGCCTGTTGCCAGAATATTTCATACAAAATGCTCAGGTCGCCGGCGTGGGTGCGCAGCGCGGTGGCGCGGGGCGCATTGGGCAAGTGCAGCAGGTATTCCGTGGGCTTTGCTTTCTGTGCTGGCGTTGCGGCTCGGCCATGGCGAGCGGCAGCTTTGCTCTGCAGCACCAACCGCAGAAAAGAGCCCGGCGTCCGGGCAATGCCACGGCAGAAAGACAACTTGGCCAGAGAGGAAGCAAAGCTCATGAATTAACCGGAGTAGATGGCAGCTTAGAGCGGTTTTGAAATCGGCCAAAGCTAACTCCTTGCTTATAGACGGGCCTTTTGATTACCACCCGAACCGCAAAAAAGCTCCGACAGAGAAGCTTTGCTTCTCGCCGGAGCCCTTCTTTAATTTTGCTGATTAGCGCCCTACGAAGGAGAGCAAATCGGTCGTCAATTGGTCCTTGTCAGTGAAAAACAAGCCGTGCGGCGCGCCCTTGTACACCTTCAATTCCGCCTGCGGAATCATCTTCGCCGTGCGCTCGCCGCTGGCCTCAAAGGGCACCGTGGCGTCGGCATCGCCGTGAATCACCAGCGTGGGTACTTTGATTTCCGCCAGGTCGGCTCGGAAATCGGTGCTGGAGAAGGCCACGGCGCAGTCGCGAGTGGCATTGGGCGCCGCCAGCGAGGCCACTGTGAAGTTCCAATCCAGCACGCCCTGACTCACGGGGTGGCTTATCATGCCCACGCCGTAGAAGCTCTTGGCGAAGGTTTGCAGGAAGTCGAACCGGTCCTTCTTCATCGCGTCGCCCATTTGGTCAAACACCGATTGCGGCACACCCTCAGGGTTGTTATCCGTCTTGAGCATGAACGGCGTCACGGCCCCAACAAAAGCCACGCGGGCAACGCGAGCGTCGCCGTAGGTGCCGATGTAGCGGGCTATTTCGCCTCCGCCCATCGAGAAGCCCACCAGCGTCACTTGGTTCAGGTCCAACTCTTCGAGCAGGGCGTTGAGGTCGGCCGCAAAGGTGTCGTAGTCGTAGCCCGTCCACGGGCGCGACGAGCGGCCGAACCCGCGCCGGTCGTAAGCAATGACGCGCAACCCGGCTTTGGCCAGCGCAATGGCCTGGTGCTCCCACATGGTGTGGTCCAGCGGCCAGCCGTGAATGAGCACCACCGGAGCGCCCTGTCCCCAGTCTTCGTAGAAAATATTAACCGGATTGCCAGCGGTGTCTTCGCCTGCTTTGATATAGGCCATGTGAAAGAGGAGTTTGGATGAATTTCTAATAT
>DASVTG010000322.1:0-4804 GCA_036387695.1 Hymenobacter sp.
TTTGAACTGCTCCAGCGCCTGGTAGGCCTGGCTGTTGGTGGGCAGGTAGAGCGGGTCGCGCTTCAGCTCGGGCAGGCGGGCCAGCTGCTCGTCCAGGCTGGGTTGTAGTAAATCAGACAGGTACACCACGCCCTGCATGTCGTCCAGCGTGCCCTGGCACAGCGGGTACATGGAGGAAACCCGCGACAGCACCTTTTGCTTGTTGGTGGCCACGTCGTCGTTCAGGTTCAGCCACACAATGTCCTGCCGGGCGGTCATGAGCGAGCCCACGCGCCGCTCGCCCAGGTTGAACACGTTGTTGACAATGTCGTGCTGCACTTCCTGAATCGTGCCTTCGGAGGCCCCTTCCTTCACCATCGAGCGGATTTCGTCAGGTGTCACGGCGGTGTTTTCCTGGGGCTTGATGGGCAGGATGCGCATCAGTAGGTCGGTGGAGGTTTCCAGCAGCCAAATGAACGGGGCCGCCACGCGGGCCAGCAGGGTCATGGGCCCGGTCATCACCTTGGCAATGCCTTCCGGGTTGACGAGGCCAATGCGCTTGGGGAGCAACTCGCCCACCACCACCGAGAGGTAGGTAATCAGCCCGACGGTGAGCACCACGGCGAGGCTATGGCTGTAAGGGCGCAGTGGCTCGATGCTGCCAATCCACCGCTGCACGGTGGCCGTAAGGCCCGCCCCGCTGAACACGCCCATCAGGATGCCGATGAGCGTGATGCCGATTTGGACCGTGGACAAGAAACGGTTGGGTTCGTTGGCCAGGTGTAGGGCGGCCTGCGCCCGCGCATTGCCCTGCTGGGCTTGCGTTTCCAGCTTGCTCTTCCGGGAGGATACCAGCGCAATTTCCGACATGGAAAACACGCCGTTCAGCACAGCCAATAGCAAAATGATGAGAATTTCCATGCCCCCAGCTCGATGAATGCTGTAGGACTATACGGGCGCCGGAAAAGCCGGTATGGGAACAGAGAGCAACTTTCGAGGCCCAGCTGAACCGTCGCGACCTGCGCTTTGCTTATTGTTCAGGTTGCATTTTACTGAGGCGTGTCGGATGCAATGTCGTCTAACAATAGTGGTTAGATTTGGCCATGAACACCCAAACTGCTTACAACGCCTGGGCCGAAACCTACGACTCGGCGTTCAATAAAACGCGCGACCTCGAAGCCGATGCCATGCACCAATCAGCTCAGGATAATTTCCGCTTTATCAAAAGCCTAAAAGGGGTTTGCCGTCAATACGGGTGGTATTCTTGATATTTTACAAAGCCGGCCACGCGGGTGATATAATTAGCTAAATTAATTAGGTATTCAATTTTAATTATTATTAATTAGCAACTGTTAAAATTCGCCGTGTCGGCGTTGTAAGTCTGTAAGATTCGGGCATTAATAATTTTAATTTTCAAGGAAAATATATGCGCTATCGTCTCATTGTCAATGAAAAGGATAATTTTAAAATTGCGGGTCGCTGCGATGATTATTAAATAAGGGTTCGGAATTGATAATAATTATGCCCTGATTGAGGTTAATAATCAAGTAGCGAGTTGCTACGACCCGCCTCATTGGCTGGTTGCAAGTGTCACCAAATTCATTTTTATGCTGCGTATTGCTTTGCTTTTCGTTTGCTTGCTGGGGTTTGCCAGCGCCGAGGTTCATGCCGCATCGGCGGCCACTTCCAAAGGGCCCCTTCACCGGCGCAAGCCCATGGCCGGCAACTACCGGCCGGTGTACAAAACCTATCGGGGACCCGGCCGGCAGCGGAAAATAGGCGGCGCGCAACGTCACTCCGCGGGGCGGCAAGGGGGCTTGTTTTCCGGAGCAGGGCGCACGCGCCGCGGCACGCTATAGAAATAAGACAGTTCGGCCTCGGTCCAACGAGGTAGTCAAGGGTCGCTGTTGCCAAGGCATCGGCGGCCTTTTTTTCTGCATCGGAAAAGGGCGCGACTGGTAAGAAACCGCCGGGAATGCCCGTTGATTGAAACGGACTCCTTGCGGGGCCGTACGGGATAATGCCTTCAAATGCCTTTAAGCGCCACTGAAATGGAAAACCTGTCGTCGCCACCCGCCAGCACCGGCCAGCCGCTCAGCCGCGTCGACAGCCGCCTGAAAGTGACCGGCCAAGCCCGCTACGCCGCCGAGCACTTGGTGAAAGGCTGTGTGCACGGCGTGCTGGTGACCAGCGCCATTGCCCGCGGCCGCATCAAGCGCCTGGACGTGGCCGCGGCCGAAAAAGCGCCCGGCGTGCTCGGCGTCGTTTCGCACCTGAACGCGCCCAACGTGCCCGGCTACCAGGAGGCCAACGCCAGCAGCAACCCGCGGGTGGAAGGCCAGGAAATACGGGTGTTTTTCGACGACCAGGTGCATTTCAGCAACCAGCCGGTGGCGTTGGCCGTGGCCGAAACCCTGGAACAGGCCCGCTACGCCGCCTCGCTGGTGCGGGTGGAGTACGAAGCCGCGCCGCACCAAACCGAGCTGGCCGCCAACCTCGCCCAGAACCTTGCGCCGCAGAAGGAAAAAGACTACCTGCGCGGCCAGCCCGATGCCTACAAAACCGCTCCGGTGCACATCGAGCAGGAGTACCGCACGCCCATGCAGGTGCACAACCCGCTGGAAATGCACGCCGTGATAGCCCTGTGGGAGGGCGATAAACTGACCGTGTACACCAAAACCCAGGGCCCGAAACTGGCGCAGCAGGACCTGATGCGCATGTTTCAGCTGCCGGCCGAGCGCGTGCAAGTACACTCGCAGTTCGTGGGCGGGGCGTTTGGGGGCGCGTCGCGCATCTGGCCGCCGGAAGTGGCCGCCATCATCGCCTCAAAGAAGGTGGGCCGGCCGGTGAAGCTGATGAACCGGCGCGAGCACGAGTTCAACCTGGTGGGCTACCGGCCGCATTCCATCCAGAAAATGGGGCTGGGGGCCACGCCCGATGGCACGCTGGTGGGCATCACGCACCGGGCCTACGGCAACACCTCGCGCCACGAGCAGTTTGCCGAGCGCATCGTGCACCCCACCAAAACGGCGTACAAAACGCCCAACCTCAACACCAACTACCGCCTGGTGCCGCTCGACCTGAGCACGCCCGCCTGGACGCGCGGCCCCGGCGAAACCAGCGGTTCCTTCGCCCTGGAGTCGGCGATGGACGAGCTGGCCGTGGCCCTGAACATGGACCCGCTGGCCCTGCGCCTGAAAAACTACGCCGACCGCGACCCCGAAACCGACAAGCCCTGGAGCAGCAAGCACTTGGGCAAGTGCTACGAGCGCGGCGCCGCGCTTTTCGGCTGGGCCAGGCGCTCTGCCGCGCCGCGCTCCATGCGCAACGGCGAATTCCTGGTGGGCTGGGGCATGAGCACGGGCATCTACAAAGCCGAGCGGCAGGCTGCCTCCGCCCGCGCCCGCCTGCTGCCCGACGGCACCCTGGTGGTGCAAAGCGCCACCGCCGACACCGGGCCCGGCACCGGCACCATCATGACCCAGATTGCGGCCGATGCCAGCGGCGTGGCCCCCGCCAACATTCGCTTCGACCTCGGCGACGCGGCCTACCCGGAAGCGCCCTTGCAGGCGGGCTCGCACACGGCCGCCTCGGTGGGCTCGGCGGTGCACGAAGTGTGCGCGGCCCTGAAAAAACAGCTGCTGGATTTGGCCGTGCGCCTGCCCGGCCAAGGCTTTGGCAAGGCCAAGGCCGACGAATTGACCGCGGAGCAGGGCTACGTGAGCGCCGCTAAAAAAGGCGGCCCGCGCCTGAGTTTCGCCGAGATAGTGAAGCAGCACGGCCTGCCGGCGCTGGAAGTGACGCAGAAAAGCGAGAAGGCGCCCGAGATGGAAAAGTACTCGGGCAAGTCGTTTTGCGCCAATTTTGTGGAAGTGCAGGTGCACCCGCTCAGCGGCGAGGTGCGCGTGAGCCGCGTGGTGTCGGTGGTGGACGCGGGCCGGGTGCTGAACGCCAAAACGGCCCGCAGCCAGGTGTACGGGTCCGTGGTGTGGGGCATCGGCATGGCCCTGATGGAAGACGCCCGCCTCGACCACCGCTACGGCCGCGTGGTGAACCACGACCTGGCCGACTACCACGTGCCAGTGAACGCCGACATTCCCAGCATCGAAGTCGAATTCATCAACGAGCCGGACTTTCTGCTCGACCCCATTGGCGCCAAAGGCCTGGGAGAAATCGGGCTGGTGGGCTTTACTGCGGCCGTGGCCAATGCCGTGTACCACGCCACCGGCCGGCGCATCCGCGAGTTGCCCATCACGCCCGATAAGCTGCTAGAAGTAAGCCCCATCAACTAGTTCGAGGTAGCCAGAACGCGGGTAGGAACGCAATACTTTGCGTCTCGTCGTTGAACGATGAGGTAGCAATGCCTTGAACGGCGCGAACGAGAGACGCAAAGTATTGCGTCTCTACCCCCGTTCTGGCTGCTTCAAATGGTTTCTAAGTCAGCGGTGGACTTAATCAAAACGCCGCCAGCCACGTGCGGGCCGAAGCCGAGCTTTACGCCTGCACAAATTCCAGCAGCCGCTGCCGCGTGACGGTTTGGTTGTGCCAATACCAGGGGTCGGTTTCTTCCAGGCGGGCCAGCGCTTGGTTCGACTGCCGGGCCAGCCAACTCACAAAGTCTTCGCGGCTGGAGAAAATCAGCTGGGGCTCCAGGTACCGGCCGTCCCAGACTTCGCCGTAGATAAAGTGGCTATTGGAATGTTCGAGGCCCATGCCGCAGTAGTCGCGGTGGTAGGGCATCAGGCTGCGGCCGTTGCTTAGCGCTGCGGCTACCTGTGCGGCCAGCGCGGCGCCGTAGGGCGAGTGGTGGCGCGGCAGGGCTTTT
>DASVTG010000323.1:0-4554 GCA_036387695.1 Hymenobacter sp.
AGCTGCTTTCGGAAGTGCGGCTGCCTTGGTCTCCACTGTTTGAAGACGAATTGCTAAAGCTGCTGCCTTTGTCGGCGCTGTGGCCACTGCCGGCGCTCGAGCCAGGGCTGTAGCTGCTGCCGCTGGCGTAGCTGCCATAGCCGCTGCCGCTATTGCTGTTGCCGTAAGCCGAGCCGCTGTCGGTGCGGCCGCTGCCGGCGCTCACGCGGCGGCTGTTGGTGGCGTCAGGGGCCTGGTAGCCGTAGTTGCGGCGGCCGTAGCCACTGCCGCTTTTGCCACTGTAGCCGTATTCTGACTTTGAAGACTTGTCGGCGGACGTGCCTTTGCGCGTGGCCAGGTAGCCAATGCCGGCTGCCAGCAGGGCGCCGCCCACAATTTTCTGGGTAGTGTAAAGCTCACCCACGCGCGAAACGGCGCGGTTGCCCCAGTCTTTCACGCTTTGGGGCAAGGCGTTCACGTTGCCGAGCACGCCCGAATCTTCAATCCATTTTTTGCCGCTTTGCAGCGCCGTATCGAGCAGGGTGCCGCTTGCCTGCTGGCCTTCTTCTTGGTTGCCTTCGTCGCTGCTGCCAGCGCTGGCAGTGGCTTGGTCGCCGCTGGCAGCACCTTGGGCGCCCTGAGCGCCTTGCGAGCCACGGGCCGAAGTCTTGCGGGCGCTGGCAGCAGCGCCGCCTTCTACCGAATTGCTGGCGCCGGTGCCAGCGGGGGCATCGGAAGAGCCAGCGTTTTGCACGCGAATGTCGTTGCCGGGCATGGGCGAGCCGGGCTGATTTTGCTGATTATCCATGGGAAAGAAAGGATGAGTAGGTGGAAAGAAACTTATGGCTCCGCTGGTAGGCGAAGGATACTTTTATTCGTAATCGGCTTGGAGATGTTGCATTACGCCCACTTTATTTTTCACCGTCGGAACAACTTTAACTCGTGCGTACGGGTATCTGAAGGATAATCTTCCACCTTTCCAACCCTATTGTTATGCCCAAAGACCCCAACCTGTCCGTGGCCCTAGTCACGGGGGCAGCCGCCGGCATTGGCCAAGAGCTGGCCCACCTACTTGCCAAGGACCAATACGAACTGATTCTGGTTGACCAGAACCCCGGCGGCCTGGCCGAATTCGCCGAGCACCTGCGCTCGGTGCAAGGCACCACCGTCACGCTCATCACGCAGGATTTAGCCGAGATGGGCGCGGCCCAGGCCGTGTACCAGGCGGTGCAGGCCAAAGGCCTGCAGGTTGACATTCTGGTGAACGACGCTGGCTTTGGTGAATACGGCATGTTCCTCGAATCAAGCATCGAGCGCAACTCGGCGGTGATTCACACCAACATTTTGTCTTTGGTGGAGCTCACTTACCTGTTTGGCCGGGACATGAAGAGCCGCGGCAAGGGCCGCATCCTGCAGCTCGGCTCCACGGCCGCCTATACGCCTTCGCCCCAAATGGCCGTGTACTCGGCCACCAAGTCCTTCGTGTTGAGCTTCTCCGAGGCTTTGGCCAATGAGCTCAAAGACAGCGGCGTGACGGTGACCACGCTCTGCCCCGGTGCCACCGACACCGACTTCTTCGAGCGGGCCGGTGCCGAGAACACCAATGCCGCCAACGGCCCTTTGTCGGACCCCAAGGACGTGGCCAAAGACGGCTACGAAGCCTTGATGAGCGGGGAGATGCGCGTCATCTCCGGCATGACCAACAAGGTGCAGGCCATGCTCAGCAACATCACGCCCGACAACCTGGTAGCGGCCGGCATGCGCAAAATGTTCGACGAGAGAAAGTAAAAGCTGGCTGAACCGGCAAAGATTACTGCAAGCCCTTCCGCTCCGGTGGAGGGGCTTTTTTACGCTCTTGCGGCTACGCCTGCTGCCGTGGGGATTGGGGCTGTGAGTGCCGAGGCAAGGGGCGCAGCACGTGGTTGGGGTTGGCCAGCACCACGCGGCGGGCTTCTTCGCGGGCTTCCACCTCGTACTTGTTGTGGTAGTAGCCCACGCGGGCCGATTCCACCAAATATTTCCAGAGGAAGGGGAGGAGGCCGTTCTCCTTGTATTGGCGCAGGTGTACTTGTTCGTGGGCCACCCACTCGGCATCGGCCAGAAAGTCGGCGCGGGAAGCGCCGCTTAAGTGCACCGTTTGCCCGACAACCATCGCAACGCGCTGACTACCTAGTACCATGCGTGCAATGCGGGCGAGGGGCGAATTGGTCCAAGTGCGGAGGTTTTGCATACGGGCAAGATATATAACTATTTTCGGCCGAATGACTACGGGCGCTGTTGAGGTATGGTTGCAAGGGTAAACTGGACTTTATCAAAAATTATTTACAATTTATAAAGAATTTTTGACCTTTTCCAAGCAATAATGCAGGATTTTAAAAAAGTTTGACCTAGCTTTACCCTAGCACCCGGTTCACAGGCAATATAATTTACCGGGTACGACACCTTTTTCCACTCCTTTACTCGGCTCCAGAAAGCCTTGCCTATCGCCTAAGAAAACTACTACCCGGCGCTTCTTTTCAGGAATCCGGATTTTGCCCCACCCCTAACGACGGACAATGAAACATAGCATTCTGTATTGCCTCGCCGCTGGTTCGCTAGCCCTCTCTTTCTTCTTCGAACGTGCCCCCGACGCTTCGGTTGCGGTCCGTGCCAATGTGGCACCGGTCGCTGCCGAAGCGTCGCTGTTTCCGGCCATGACGACGGAGCCCGCTTACGAATTGCCCACGCGCACCAGCGTCTTGGTACATGCACCGGCTACCCCGCCTTCAGAAAAGCCCGCCCCGACGGCTGCCGAACTGGCCGCCGCCCGCGACTCGCTCACCTACCACTACTACGCTCAGACCTTGGGGCTTAACCTGGCCTACAACGAAAACAAGGACTTGCTGCGCACCGTGACCGATTGGATGGGGACGCCCTACCGCTACGGCAACAATTCGCGCTACGGCACCGATTGTTCCGGTTTCGTGACCCGGGTGTTTCGCGAGGTGTACGGCATCACGCTGCAGCGCTCGTCGCGCTCGATGTTCAGCACGACCAAGCACGTGGCCAAGAGCGAGATGAAAACCGGCGACCTGGTGTTTTTCCGCCGGGGCAAGGGGCCCATTTACCACGTAGGCATCTATTTGAAAGACGGCAAGTTTGCGCACTCGGCCACCAACGGCGGGGTAATGGTAAGCTCGCTCAAGCAGGAGTATTACCGCCGCAATTTCTACGCCGCCGGCCGCGTGCGCGCCGCCGAGGAGTCCGAGGCAACCGACAATTAAGTTTCCGCTCTTTCAGCATCTAGGCATGGCGCCCGGCCCACTCGGCCGGGCGCTTTTTTGTGCACTACTCCGCCTTGAAATAAGCTGAGCGTTAATAAAGCTGCACTACTGCTAGTAAAGCCCCAGCCTACTTGGGGGTCACAGATAAAAGGTTGACTATGAATGCTAAAATTGGCAGATTTTCGCTACATTCAAAGTTGTTCCCGCCCCCATTCCGCGCTCGTTTATGAATCGTAGACTTTTCCTCCAACGAAACACGACCGTACTCAAGCGTCCGGTTGTGGCCGTGGCAAGCCCGCTCACTCAGCCCGCCGCTCCGGCCTTCGCGCCTGCGTCCCCCGACCCGCCCGAAACGGTGAGCCGCTACGCCAACACGAAGCTGCCCACCGGCTTGGCCCGCACCACCAGCACGCTGGCTCCCTACACCGGCCCGTGGGGCTACGACCAAGCCGCCCACCTGCTGCGCCGCTGCCTGTTTGGCCCCACGCGCGCCGAGGTTCTGGCGGCCGCGGGCTCCAGCCTTGCCACCGTGCTGAATGGGTTGCTGGCGGCGCCTGCCGCGCCTGCCCCGCCGTTGAATGTGTCGGCCACCGACACCAGCGTGGCCGTTGGCCAAACCTGGACCGCCGAGACGTTCAGCCAGACGTTTGAAGGCCCACGCCGGACCTCGCTGCGCGACTGGTGGTTGGGGCAGCAATTAAATCAGGGCGTCACGCTGACCGAGAAAATGACCTTGTTCTGGCACAACCATTTCGTGGTTGAGCTCAGCGACATCAACGACGCCCGCATGGGCTACGAATACTGCCGGCTGTTGCGGCAGCACGCCTTGGGCAACTTCAAGCAGCTGACCAAGGACGTGACCGTGACGCCCGCCATGCTGCGCTACCTCAACGGCAACCAAAGCACGGCCGGCAACCCCAACGAGAACTACGGCCGCGAGCTGCTGGAGCTGTTCACGGTGGGCAAGGGGCCGCTCATTGGGCCCGGCAACTACACCCACTACACCGAGGCCGACGTGCAAGCCGCTGCCCGCGCCCTCACCGGCTGGCGCGACCAGGCCGCGCCGGTGGGCAGCTACTTCACTGCCAGCCGCCATGATACTACTACAAAGACGTTTTCGTCGGCCTTCGGCAACGCCACCATCGCCAGCAGCGGCGCTACGGAGTATCAGAACCTCATCAATCTGATTTTCCAGCAGACCGAGACGGCGCGCTTCATTGTGCGCAAGCTTTACCGCTGGTTTGTGTATTATGTGATTGACGCGCAGGTGGAAACCGACGTCATTCAGCCGTTGGCTACGCTGCTCATTTCC
>DASVTG010000324.1:0-3863 GCA_036387695.1 Hymenobacter sp.
CAGTAGTTGTTTGAGTTGCTTATTGTTGCCGTGGCCTCCGGTTTCCACATAAGCCGCCCACCGTTGCCAGACGCCTTCCGTGCCGTAAGCCGAGCCGATGTATTGATGGCCCGTCAATCTATCCAGAATCATATAAACCCCCGCCACCGCCGACAGCATTCGCCACCATTCGTCCTGAGAAGTCTGCCGTTTAACCAATTCCTGTAATTCAGCAAATTCAAGTACGAAATCCAGGTAGTCTTTGAACGGTTTGAAAGCCTCGCTGAAGGGACTGGGCTGAATTTCAAGCACTGTTTTGGGGGATTCCGGCCGCAGCCACTGATGCCAATTGATGGCTGCTTTGCCCCAATCAATAATAACCCGCTCTTTGAGGTCATCAAACCCCAGTGCTTCAGTTAAATTGTAGAAATAATGTTCCTTCGTCTCGTAATCGATGCCCAGCACCCGATACACTCCCACGAAGCGGGCACGGCTGCCCTTTTCGCCCAAGCAAGAAACTACGTAGTCGCAATCGCGAAAAACCGGGTTTCCCTGCTCGCGTTGGTAGTTGAGAAAGGCCGGGCGGTCAGTGCGATATTGTTGGTACCGGTCGATGGTACCGCCCGTGTCCCGGTGCCGCACCAGCTTCACCCGTTTCTGCGGCAATCCGCGTGCATACAGTAGCTCTTGCAGGGTAATTGGGTTGGCCCGCTGAGTTGAAGATGCTTCTTTAAAGCTTTACTCGCAACCATCAACTACTCCTTGGTTCTGTAATGGGTAACTGAACACGATTTCGCGGCCGTTGGCTTCCCGTAGAATTTCGACTAGATTCTCCGGCCCAAAACTAAATCCTTCCAATTGCTGAGCATTGGGGAAACGTTGCCGGTAAGCATTTTCGAGCAGTTCTAATTCCTGCCCGATTTTCTCTCCATTTGTCATGTTCGCGTAGCTGCGGGTTATGCTAACAGCCTCGCTCAATAACCGCCAGAAAGCTGGCATATGCAAATTGCAGTTATCCCGAAAATTCAGCTTAGCTAATGGCAAGCCTGCCTACAAAAATTTTGTACCTGCACTCTGAAGTTTTTGCAAAAAAACTACTCCCATGAAGGAAGCACATACGCGGCCCTAAGCTACCAAGTTCCTCAAGAAGCAGCTAGTGGGAAGGGCGTAGCAAACCGCTATGCGTCAGCATCAGGGCAACGGTGGGGCCTCGTGCGGGTTGATGACCGCCAAGCCGGCCAGGGCCTGAAAGTCGCTGACGTTGCGGGTGACGAGCGAAAGGCCGTGCGCCAGCGCCGTGGCGGCGATGATGGCGTCGGGCAGCTTCACGCGGTGCTGCTGGCGCAGGCGAATGGTTTGCTGAATGGTGGGCTCGTCGAGCGGCAATTCCGTGCAACTGCTGATGAATTGCCGCAGGGCTGCTTCCTCCTGGGCATTGCCGGGCTGAACCAGCAATTCTATTCGGGTAATGACGGACAAATAGCGCTGTCCACCGTCAACCCGCTGCACCAACCATTGCAGGCCGGCAGCGGGAAGCAACTGACTTTGAAAGTCAATTATCGCATTGGTATCGATTAAGATTTGCGCTCCCATTCGTCGCGCATTTCAGCCGTTTCTTTCAGCATGCGCTTGCCGGTCTCGGGCGAGAGACTGCCAATCAGGTGGGCCACGGAAGGTTTAGCGACAGCAGGCGCTTCGCCAGCGGGCTGCACAACCCGTAAAATGTTCAAGGCCTCCAGTTGCTGGAGCAGTTCGTAAGCTTTTTCGCTTAGTGGTTCAATGAGGACAGGCGCCATTGCAAGACAGAGGTAAGAAGTGCTCTAAGATACGCAGGCAACAACCGCGGCGGCGCAAGCATTGCACAGTACTAGCAAAAAGGCAATGCTTACCGCCACCCCGGAATCTTCGCCCCGCGCTCCCGGGCCACGCCCTGGGCCAGCTCGTAGCCGGCGTCATCGGGGCGGAAGAGGCCCATGCCGGGGTCGGTGGTGAGGACGCGGCGCAGGCGCTCGGCTTTTTCGGGGGTTCCGGTGGTGCCACGGGCCGCTTTCACGGTTTCCTCGGGCTTGAACTCGTAGAACATCGGGCGCTGGCCGTTGTTCCGTTTGGGCGTGCTGGGGGCGCTGGAAATGGAATTGGCTTCGAGGTTTAGCTCGGCGGCGTCGGGAGTGCTGGGGTGCATGGCGGGTGGGATTGGGTGGTGCGCCGAAAATAAGAAAGTGCCGCTGGCCGCATTGCAGTTGGTGTGGCTTCCAAATTCCTTCTGCCCTACCAAGCCTCCCCTTCGATTGAAGCCCGTTTTAGCGCGCCATGGGCCCTTGGTAGTAGGTGTATTTCACCTCGTAAACGGTTGGCTGACCACTCAGGCCTGCACTGTCAATCTTTCGCAATAGCAAGCCGTTGGCACCGTATTCATAGTCAATGGAAGACGGTCTGAACGACTTCTGAACGTTCGGGTCCGTGGTTCCCGGGCGTAGCGTGTAGGTGCGTTCCTCTCGCTGCACGCGGCCCTCAGCGCGGCGGCGGTAACGCGTGGTGGCGCTCGCCAAGGGAGAGGAAGTGCCCGCCGTCATCGTGGTGGGCCCTTGGCTGAAGGTTGTGGTCCGCCCATCGGCACTGCCCGAGGCGGAAGTGGCAACGGTGACCGCCTCGGGGGCCGAGATGTAAGTGGTTGCAAGCAGCCGGCCTTGGGCGTCGTATTCGTTTCGGGTATTAGGTATAAAGCGGCCGCGGTGGCGTTTTTTCAGCCGCATGAGTTCGGCTGACGCGGCCGGCTGGGCTTGTCCTGCTGCGTTAGCATTCAACGAACTGAGCTCAAAGTTCAGCTCTCCGCCTTCAATCACCCGGCCCGACTTCTTCACGCTATAAAACGCTCTAAAATCCGCAGGTTGATTGGCTGAATCGTAGGTAACCATCTCAATGCCCGTTGTATCCGCACCAATGCGGTACTCTTTCATTTGCAGGCGCTGCCTCGAGTCGGTTTCCATGCCCGGCACTGGGTTAAAAACGGCAGTTGTTGTTAGTGTATCGCCGCGGCGGCTTCTCTGAGTTTGCTGCCAAAGCACTGGGGCGGCACCCCGGGTTGTTAGGTAGGTGTTGTACACCTGCGTTTTAGGGTCGTAAACGGTGCGCGAACTCTTGTCAAAGCCAGTTGTGGGCATCATGACCACTTCCACCAAGCGGTATGGTTCGTCGAAACGCTGCTGCCGGTGCTGGCCAACGTACGGCTTGGCTACCAGCATTTTGTTGCCGCGCCGGTCCAGCGTGTAGTACTCGGCGGTATCTAAAGGCCCTGCCTGCCTCTGCCGCATCAAAGCCACCGTTTTCACCCGGTTGCGGGCGTGCACCTGGCGGTCGAGCGAATCTTCCATCGAAACACGCTGCGGCAGCGTATTTAGCATAAACGCCAAGGGCATACTGATGGGCGCGCTCACGGTTACTTTTTCGGTCTTGCCCCCAGAAGTTGGTGCCTGCCCCATGCCGGCATGGGCGCTCAAAACAAACAGGGCCAGCCAGGCCGCGGCTTTCTTACGTTGCATACTACATTGCTTTTCCTGCAAGGAACACGCCATTCAGCAACTATCCATCAGAATATGAGCCCCGACTACACACCCATCGACTGCAACTTCTACGACGAGCTGGAAGCCGCCGCTACGCAACGCCGCCGCGTGGACTTGCAATACTTCAACGACCTGCGCCAGCTCTGCCTGGGCTCTGGCGTTATCGACACGCTTTTCATCCGCGACAAAGTGGAATACATGCGCCTGAAATCCGGCGAAGAAATCCGGCTCGACCACCTCATCCGCATCGATGATAAGCAAGCGCCCGGGTACAGCGACTATCCCGATTTTAGCTGCGCCTGCTAAAGCAGCCGCGCCCGAGCT
>DASVTG010000325.1:0-3727 GCA_036387695.1 Hymenobacter sp.
CGCGGGTCTACTTTGTCGGCGGCAATGCGCCAGGGGTCGGGCGCTTGGGCCGCAGCGGGCAGCATGGCAGCCAGAAGAAGGGCCGCCGCGGTTAGCAGGAATTTCAAGTGCGGGGAAGTAGGAAGTGAAAAAAACGCGGCCCTTAGCGCAGCGGCAGCACCAGGGCCTGCCAGGGCTCCAGCGCCAGCTTGGCGGCCGGAGCAAACGTGGAAGAGTTGTTCAGCCACGGCTGGCCGTTCAATTCCAGGCCCGTGGGCATGGTCCAGCTGCGTTTGGCGGAGGTGAAGTTGAGAACCACCAGGACCCGCTCGCGGCCCAGCGTGCGGGTGTAGGCGTAGATGTTCGGGTTGGCCGCGTCCAGCAATTCGTACTTGCCATACACCAGCACCTTGTGCGCTTTGCGCATGGCCGTGGCTTTGCGGAAATAGTTGAGGACGGAGTTGGGGTCTTTTTCCTCGGCGGCCGCGTTCACCCGGGCATAATTCGGGTTGATTTTCAGCCAGGGCGTGCCCGCCGTGAAGCCCGCGTTGGCTGAGGCGTCCCACTGGAAGGGGGTGCGCCCGTTGTCGCGGCCCGATATTTTCTGCGCTTCCAGAAACTGCGCCAGGTTGCCGCCTTCGCCTTTCAGCTGGGCGTACATGTTCCGGACTTCGATGTCCTGATAGTCCTCAATCTTGTTGAAGCGGATGTTGGTCATGCCCAGCTCGTCGCCGCCAAAATAGTAGGGCGTGCCGCGCATGGTGAACAGAAACGTGGTCAGCAGCTTCGAAGAGGGCACCCGGAACGCGGGCCGGTCGTCGCCCCAACGCGTCACCATGCGGGGCTGGTCGTGGTTGCCGAGGTAAACGGTGCCCCAGCCTTTTTCCGCGAACACCCGGTCCCACTTGGTGTACACCTCCTTAAAATCCAGCAGCTTGTAGCCCGCGGGGTCGCGCATGCGGTATTTCAGGCCGGGCACGTTGCCCACGCCCATGCCTTCGAAGTGGTACAGCATGTTCAGCTCTTGGCGGGCGGGGTCCACAAATTTCAGGGCCTGGTCGCGGCCCACGCCCGCGCCCTCGGCCACGCTCATCACGTTGTATTTACTCAGGGCCTCGCGGTTCATTTCCCGCAGGTAGTCGTGCAGGTGCGGGCCCGTGGCGTAGTAGCGGCCCGCATCGGCGCGGTATTGCGCCGGAATGGCCGGGAAAGTGGTGTCTTTGGAGATGAAGGGAATTACGTCCATCCGAAAGCCGTCAATGCCCTTGTCGAACCAGAAGCGCATCATGCTGTAAATCTCCTCGCGCAGCTTGGGGTTTTCCCAGTTCAGGTCGGGCTGCTTGCGCGAGAAGTAGTGCAGGTAGTAGGCGTTGGTGGTGGAGTCGTAGGCCCAGGCGTCGCCTTTCACGTCGAAGAAGCTCACGCGCTTGGGAGGAGTGCCTTTTTCCGCGGGCCACCAGTGGTAATAGTCGCGGTAGGGGTTGGTGCGCGAGCTTTTCGCGGCTTGAAACCACTGGTGCTCGTCGCTGCTGTGGTTCACCACCAGGTCCAGCACCACTTTCAGGCCGCGCAAATCGCCCACGCCGTCGCCGTTGCTGTCCTAGTAGCTGCGCGGGTACATTTGGTACACCACGGCTTCTTTCCACCACGCTTCGTTTTTGCTGGAAGCAGCTGGTTTTGCCGCTCCCGCCGCACTCGTCTCCGTCGTTTTTTTCGCTTCGCCGCAGCCCGCCAGGGCCACCAACAGGGCCGCGCAGAGGGTGGTCACCAGATTTTTCATGTGCAACAAGAGAGTAGGCCGCACGCAAACAGGCCGTTGATTTCCGCTGTGTGGCAGAAACCAACGGCCTGCTCATCCGCGGCCGAAGGATGCTCTGCGGCTAGTACCCGGGGTTTTGCGTGATGTTGGAGTTCACGTCCACTTGCGTTTGTGGAATGGGATAAACCAGCCGGCTGGGGTCGCTTGCGGGCTTGTCTTTGCGAGCCGCTAAGAACTTGCCGAACCGAATCAAATCATTCCGCCGCCACGACTCGCTGTACAGCTCCCTTCCTCGCTCGTCAATTAGGATATCAAGCGTAAGGGCAGGCAGGGCGCTAGCCCCGCGCGAGGAGTGGGTGCGCAGCGAATTCACGATGGCCAGCGCCGTGCCGCCGTAGCTACCGGCGCTAGTGGCCGTGCCGCCCCGCAGGATGGCTTCGGCCTTCATCAGCAGCACGTCGGCCAGCCGGAAGGTCACGTGGTCGTTCTCGCAGCCGTTGCCGCCCTTGCCCTCGCTCACGTAGTCCACGGGGTATTTGATGGGCCGAATGCCTTTGGCTTCGAGGTCGGCGCCGGTTTCAAAGAGGTTGATGTCCTTCGTGAACACCAGCGGTGCCCCACTCCGAATGGTGAGCGGCGCGTCGGTGGTTAGGTTGTACTGCTGCCCGATGAGGAAGCCCACGTTGGTGCGCCGGCCGGGGTTGGCGGGGCCGCCAGGTATGTCGTAGACTCCGCCCCGACGCTTGTCGGTGGCTTCAAACAGGTCGTAGAGCGCGGCTGGCGCGGCCGGGCCGTTGTAGCCGTCCACGGGCCGCATGTTGTAGTGCGACACGAACTTCCACAAGTCGCGGGTGGGGCCGGCGTTGCCGAAGGTATTTTCTTGGGTGAAAATATTTTCCCGGCCAATGGCCCCGTTGTCGGGCGCAAAGTTGTCGAAGAAGTTCGGCGTGAACGAATACTTGTTGCTGTTGATGATTTCGTCGGCCAGCGTGACCACCTGGTTCATGTCGGCCGCGGCGAAGGTCGGCGACTGGCGGTTGGCGTACACCCCCTTATTGAGGTAGCACTTCATCAGCAGTACCCGGGCGGCGTCTTTGGTGGCCTTCCCAGCTGGGCCGTCGGGCAAACTGCCGCGAATGGCGGTGAGTTCGCTAACGATGAAACTGAGGGCTTCGGCGCCCTTGCGCACCTTCGACGGTTGGTTCAAGTCTTCGCCCGGCTCCCGGTAGAGTACTTGGTCGTATATGTCCAGCAAGAGGAACGTGGCCCAGGCCCGTAGAAACCGGGATTCAGCTGCCTGCTGCACGGTGGGGTCGAAGCGCAGCAAGTCGGTGGAGGAATAAATGATACCTTCCAGCTGGTTGAAGGTGTCACGCACCCGCTCGTTGTTGGCGTCCCAGTTGTGCGTGTACAGGGCGCGCCACTTGCCGTTATCGTCCCAGTCGGGGCCGCGGGTGGGCATGATGCGGGCATCGGTGGACACCTCTTGGAGCGCAAAAACGCTGACGTGGCCCTGAATGGGGTCGCGTTGCGCGTTGTACACGCCTTGAAGCAGGGCCGCCGGATTGCCTCGGGGAATCTGGTCGGTCCTGAGTTGGCCTTCCAGCGTTTCGTTCAGTTCGCAGCTCGTGGCCACCTGTAGCAATGCCAGCACGACGGTTGCATAGGCAATTTTGGAGTATCGCATAATGATGAGCGGTTAGAAATTACAGAGAAAAATTGACGCCGAACGTGAAGGTGCGGGAGCTGGGGTAGGGGAGGTAGTCAATCCCCACGGAGGGAACTTGGTTGGGTCCACGTTTCACGGTGTTGATTTCCGGGTCGAACCCGTCGTAGTCGGTAATCACGAACTGAGGTGGTCTAGCTAAGCCGGACAGAGTTGGGACGTTGTTTGAAAATGGGTTTCGAAGTGGTTGGGTGCTTGGTAGCCAAGCGCAGAATGCCGCCGCTCGGCGTTGTAATAGGCGATGTGGTGGCTGATTTCGAGCT
>DASVTG010000326.1:0-5917 GCA_036387695.1 Hymenobacter sp.
CGCAGTACATCCGTATCAGCCGAAATAACCTCACGGCCGCCGTGGCGCACCACCAGGCGTACATCCTTGGTCACGAGGCCGAGGCGCGTGGCGCGGCTGCCGAGCAGTTGCTCAAAGGCCACCACATCTTCCGGCGCCACCGTGGCCAGGAAACGCGAGTGCGACTCTGAAAACAGCTGCGTTGGCAGCGCCAGGCCCGTTTCGGGCAGGTCGATGCTGGCGCTGCAGTCGTAGCCAAAGGTGCATTCGGCCAGCGCCACTGCCAAGCCGCCGTCGCTCAGGTCGTGGCAGGACTGAATCAGGTTCTGGTCGTTGGCCTGGCCCACGAGGGTGTACAGCGCCTTTGCTTTTTCGAAATCAACCTTGGGCACATTGGCGCCCAACTGGCCATGCAGGGCGTAGTATTCGGAGCCGCCCAGCTCGTCGTGGGTTTCGCCGAGAAGGTACACCACGTCGTCGGCCTGCTTGAAGTCTGAGGTGATGGCGCGGCGCACGTCTTCCATTTTGGCGGTCATCGAGTAGAGCACGGTGGGCGGCACCGAAATCTTCACACCATCGGCCTTGAAGTCATTTTTCATTGAGTCCTTGCCGCTGGTGAGCGGGATGCAATAGGCGGAAGTAGCGTCGCGCAGGGCTTCGCACATGCGCACCAGCTTGGCCAGCTTCTGCTTGCCATCGGGGTTCGTGGCGGGGTCATACACCGAATCGGGCACGCAGAAGTTGTCGTTCACTGACCAGAAAATGCCGTCGCCGGGCGTCAGGTTCGGCAGCTTCCCTCCTACCGCAATAATCTGCCGCACGGCCTCGTCAAACGCGCCGGCCGACATGTGATAAGCGTCCAAATCGCCGTAGCGCGGCAGGATGCCGTTGCTCACGGCCACGCCTTCCCAGCTCTCAAAATTGAAGCGCACCACGGCCGCGTCCTGCGGCGCCTGGCCCGTTGCGCCCATCAAAGGCTTCACAATCGTGCGGCCCTTCACTTCGTGGTCGTACTGCCGAATGATGGACTCGCGCGAGCAGATGTTAAGCGAGCCCAGCAGTTGGCCCAGCGTGGCCGTGTAGTCCGCAGCGGCCGGAATATCCGGCTCGGCAGCGGCTGGTTTGGTCCACTCGGCTTCCAGGATTTTGCGCGGCACGCCCTCGTGCAGAAAGTGCATGTTCAGCCGCGCCACCGGTGCACCATCGAAGCGCACGTCCAGGAAACCATCGGCGGTGAAGTGGCCGATATCCGTCAGCTCCACTTCCATTTCCTGACCTAGTGCCAGCAGCTCGGTCATTTTGCCGGGCTCCACCACCAGCGTAAACCGCTCCTGTGATTCGCTCACAAAAATCTCCCAAGGCCGCAGGCCAGGATACTTCAGTGGCACGCGCTCCAGCTCCACCACCGCGCCGCCCGAGATGCCCGCTAGCTCACCCACGGAGGACGAAAGGCCGCCTGCGCCATTGTCAGTGCTGCACTTGAGCAGGCCGCGGCGCGAGGCCAGCATCAGGAAATCCATCGCCAGCTTTTGGGTGATGGGCGAGCCGATTTGCACTGCCGTAGCCGGGGCGGTTTCGTCTAGCTCGATGCTCGAAAAGGTCGCCCCGTGGATGCCATCTTTGCCCACCCGCCCGCCGGCCATGATGATGCGGTCGCCGGCATCGATGATTTTCTCCCAAGAGTCTTTGCCCGCGAATTGCATCGGCATCACCGCGCCGGTGCCGCAGTACACTAGCGGCTTACCAGCGTACCGGTCATCGAACACAATGGCGCCGTTCACCGTCGGCACGCCCGACTTGTTACCACCGTCCTCAATGCCCTTGCGCACGCCTTCCAGAATGCGGCGCGGGTGCAGCTGCCCCGTCAGCAGCGGCCCGTCATATTCCGGGTTGCCGAAGCACAGCACGTTGGTGTTGAACAACAATTGCGCGCCGCCAATACCGGTGGCCAACGGGTCGCGGTTGTTGCCCAGAATGCCCGTGATGGCCCCGCCGTAGGGGTCAATGGCCGAGGGCGAGTTGTGCGTTTCCACCTTCCACACAAACAGCGAATCGGGGTTGATACGCACCGCGCCAGCGTTGTCCGAAAACACCTTTATCAGCCAGTCGTTGCCGTTGGCGCGCAGTTGGCGGTCAACTTCAGAAGTGGCATTTTTGATGTAGGTTTTGAAGAGCGAATCAACCTGCTTCTCCTCGCCCGTTTCCAGGTCTTTGTAGTTGATGAGCGCCGAAAATTCCTTGTGCTTGCAGTGTTCCGACCACGTTTGCGCGATGATTTCCAGCTCGCAATCCGTGGGGTCAACGGGCAAGCCAGCTTCCTTTCGCTCTGCCTGGGTTTCAGCAGCGGCGAAGTAGTCGCGCACGGCGCGCATCTCCTCCAGGTTCAGCGCGTAGATGTTGTCCTTCGACAGTTGCACCAACTCAGCATCGCTGCGGTCCGTCAGCTTGACAATTTCGGTGATGGCTTCGGCTCCACCGCCCGGGCGCGGTGTGTAGTCGCGGATGCCATCAGCCACGCGGCCTACTTCCAGCCAGTTGATGAGCTTGTTGCCGAGCAGTTCTTCCGCGATGCGGCGCAGGTCGTCGGCGGGCAGGTCGTTTTCGAGCAGGTAGAGGCGCTTGCTGAAAATGTGCTGAGTGTGGGTATCCAGCGGCTCGTTCAGAATGTCGGCGAGGGCGTTTTGGGCGGAGGTGCCTTCGTCGTCGGTCACGCCGGGGCGGCGGGCTACGAGGATGTAAGTGACGAAGCCTTCGGCAGCCGTCAGTTCGTTCAGGCGCACGTCGTGCAGCACTGGGTCGGCGAGGCAGCGGGTGGCGAAGTCATTCAGCTGGGTTTCGGTGAGCGGGTAGCGCACCGTGTAGAGGGCGGCGCTGCGCACGCGGCCGGTGGTCAGGCCGAGGTGGCGGGCGGCGGCTTCGGCCACGCGCTGGCCGTCGCCGTCGTGCTGACCGGCTTTCAGCGTGAGCTGGATGGTGTGGGTATCGGTCATTTAGTGAATTGGCAACTAAAACAACTCGTCTGTCATGCTGGGCGAAGCCGAAGCATCTCTACCGCGCAACTAACTCAGTCGATTGGATTACTCTCGCGGTAGAGATGCTTCGGCTTCGCTCAGCATGACGACCTTTTTCCTCTTTCTGAATAGACTCAAACACACAAAACCTAAAACGCTTTTTCAGGCCGGCTGCCGGGCTTCACCACCGGCACGCCGGCGGCGCACAGGGGGCAGCTCTCGGGTGCAAAGGTCGCCGCTTGCACCGAAAGGAGCGCAAAATGCGGGAAGTCCAAGCCCCCTTTTCCGCCGGTGCGGTCAATCAGCGACGCCACGGCCAGCACCTCGGCGCCCATTTCGCGCAGCACGCGAGCTACTTCCAGCGTGCTCTTGCCGGTCGTCACCACGTCTTCGGCAATGACAATTCTTTCGCCCGGCGTCACCGTGAAACCGCGCCTCAGGGTCATCTGCCCATCCGCGTCGCGTTCCGTGAAAATGCCGGGCACGCCCAGCTGCCGGGCCAGCTCGTAGCCAATCACCACGCCGCCCATGGCCGGGCCCACTACGGTGTCCGGCTGCAGGCCGGCCGCCTGGATTTGTCCCGCCAATGCAGCCGCGGCTGGCGCAGCCAAATCGGGCCGGCGCAGGAAGCGGGCGCACTGCACGTAGGTATCGGAGTGCAGGCCCGACGATAGGCGGAAGTGCCCGCGCAACAGGGCGTCTTCCTGCCGCAGCTGCTGCTCCAGCAGCTCGGCGTCGAGGGCAATGGGGGGAAGCGTGGTTGAGGGGGTTGGGGTCATGTTGTGCAGAAAATCTAAAACGCAAAAAGCCGCGGTGAAGCGGCTTTTTGGTCAGGCATGTTGCGGGCTCGTCACGGCCCGGTATTGGTTGATTTCTTCTTTCAATTCGCGCGCCGCAGCACCCGCGTCTTTTGCTTGCCAGATGCCCCGCGAGGAGTTTATCAGCAGGCCGCTGCCGTCGGCGCGGAGGCCGGCGCGCAACGTGGAGGACAAGTCGCCGCCCTGCGCGCCGATGCCCGGCACCAGGAACCATTGTTCCGGGCAGGCGGCGCGGAGCTTGGCCACGGTGGCCGGCTCGGTAGCGCCCACCACGAGGCCCACGGTGGATTCGGTCAGTTCCTCATCCATCAGGCGGGCCAGGCGGGCGGCCCAGTCGCTGATGGAGCCCCCGCGGGTCATGGCCGCGTCTTGCAGGCCGTGCTGGGGCTTGTTGGAGGTCTTGGCGAGGGAGAAAACCACCTTGCCGGGCCGCGCGAACGGCCGGATGGTGTCGTCGCCCATGTAGGGGTTCACGGTCACGCCGTCGGCGCCCACGATGTCGTAGGCGAAGCGGGCGTACTGTTCGGCGGTGTTGGCGATGTCGCCGAATTTGCCGTCCAGAATCACAGGGATGTCTTTCGG
This sequence comes from Hymenobacter sp., assembly GCA_036387695.1. Classification (GTDB taxonomy): domain Bacteria; phylum Bacteroidota; class Bacteroidia; order Cytophagales; family Hymenobacteraceae; genus Hymenobacter. The sequence goes on from DASVTG010000326.1 coordinate 4,391, forward strand.
GATGCTGCGCACTGTTTGTTGGAGCAGGGCCACTCCGTTTTCACGACTCAGAAAGAACGCCAGGTTGGGTTTGAAAGCGGCCGCGTAAGCCCCCGTTTCGGCAATTACTTCTTGGATGCGCTGGGTCACGACGGCATCATCGCCCGTGGGGTCCAGGCCCACGCACAGCAGGGAATTGACGGTTTGAACGCGGGTGAGGAGCTTTTGCATCGCAGCTGTTGAGTTAAAAATTAAAAGTGAAGAGTTAAAATTTGACAGGAGTTTTCACTTTTAATTTTTAACTTTTAACTCCTTCTGCCGGGACGGTGTGGGCCACCTCGGCCGCCAGCCGCGCCGTGAGTCCCGGCGACAGCCATTCGCCGCTGGCCACTTGCACGGCCTGGGCGCCTACGCGCAGGTAGTCCTGCACGTCGCGGAGGGTGAAAATACCGCCCGTTCCGAAAATGGGAAGCTGTAGGTTGGCATCATTGGCCAGCTCCCACACGCAGCGCAGCGCCAGCGGCCGCAGCGCCTCGCCGGAGAGGCCGCCCACCAGCGGCGCGGCGTTGGGGTCAGCGGGCAGGTGCAGCACTTTCAAGGTATTGGTGGCTGCCAGGGCGGTGGCGCCACCTTCCTGCGCGCCCAGGGCCAGGCCCCGAATGTGGTCGGGCCATGGCGGCAGCTTCACTATCACGGCGGCATCGTCGCGCAGCTCGTTGCGCACGGCCTCGGTGGCTTCGCGCACGTAGCGGGCCGTGATGTCGGGCCCCGCCGAGGAATGGGGCGCGGTGATGTACACCTCCACGCCGGCCAGCTGTTCGCCGGCCTCGCGCTGCAGGTAGCGCGCAATTTTGCGGAAGCCCGGCACACCCGGCGCGGTGATGCTCACGAACACCGGCACGCCGAAACGGCGCAGGCGCGGCAGGTGCTCCTGCACCAGCAGCTCAGCCCCTTCAATGCGGAGGTCGGTGCGGTTGAGCAGGGTTTGGTCGGCCACTTGCAGGATGCCTTCGTCGCCGGGCAGGCCCGGGCGGGGCTCCATGGTCACGGTTTTGGTGAAAATCGCGCCCAAGTGCTCGTAGCCTTCCCCGGCAAGGTCCCAGGGAGCGGTTGCTAAGCACACAGAATTTTGTAACGTAATGGCGCCGAGTTTCATAGCTTTTTCTTTAGTAGCAAAAACGAATTATCACCCGCACCCAACCGGAGTCGGGCGCGGGTGATGTTCGGCTGGCGAACCAGCGTTTGATTCTCTTAAATTACGTTGTTGCGGTTAATCAGGAAGGGCACGCACTCGCGGTTGCAGGTCTGGCCGAGGATGAATTGAACTTCTTTTGTGGGAGCTAAAACAGCGTTAAGACCAGCTGAGGCAACTGAACCGATTGGACATAAAAAAACCGTTTCGAATCACGAAACGGCGGCGGGGCAACAACCGGAAAAAACGCACTGAAAATCGGAAAAACCGACGGAGAACAAGACCTTCCGGTCTCGCTGCGGGGCGCTATTTGGCGTCCCGCACTTCATCAATTGGTTATTGGGGTGAAGCACGAT